>BIFV01000016.1 GCA_003990955.1 Sporomusaceae bacterium FL31 | reverse complement strand
CTATGAGAGACCTCATCTTAAGGCTGGTTTCACGCTTAGATGCTTTCAGCGTTTATCCTTTCCGAACGTAGCTACCCAGCTGTACTCCTGGCGGAATAACTGGTACACCATTGGTTCGTCCACTCCGGTCCTCTCGTACTAGGAGCAGTTCCCTTCAAGTCTCTTACGCCCGCGATGGATAGGGACCGAACTGTCTCACGACGTTCTGAACCCAGCTCACGTACCACTTTAATGGGCGAACAGCCCAACCCTTGGGACCTACTTCAGCCCCAGGATGTGATGAGCCGACATCGAGGTGCCAAACCTCCCCGTCGATATGGACTCTTGGGAGAGATTAGCCTGTTATCCCCAGGGTAGCTTTTATCCGTTGAGCGATGGCCCTTCCACTCGGTACCACCGGATCACTAAGCCCGACTTTCGTCCCTGCTCGACCTGTACGTCTTGCAGTCAAGCTCCCTTCTGCCTTTACACTCTGCGCGCGATTTCCAACCGCGCTGAGGGAACCTTTGGGCGCCTCCGTTACTCTTTCGGAGGCGACCGCCCCAGTCAAACTGCCCACCTGACACTGTCCTTAGTGTCGTTACTACTCAAGTTAGAATTCCAGTAAATAAAGGGTGGTATCCCAACATCGACTCCAATAAGACTTGCGTCCCATTCTCTCAGTCTCCCACCTATCCTGTACATCATTTACCAAAATCCAATGTCAGGCTGCAGTAAAGCTCCATGGGGTCTTTCTGTCCAGTCGCGGGTAACCTGCATCTTCACAGGTATTTCAATTTCACCGGGTCCCTCGTTGAGACAGTGCCCAAGTCGTTACACCTTTCGTGCGGGTCGGAACTTACCCGACAAGGAATTTCGCTACCTTAGGACCGTTATAGTTACGGCCGCCGTTTACTGGGGCTTCAGTTCATACCTTCAGCTTGCGCCTAAGCACTCCCCTTAACCTTCCAGCACCGGGCAGGTGTCAGCACCTATACGTCAGCTTTCGCTTTAGCAGGCACCTGTGTTTGTGGTAAACAGTCGCTTGGGCCTCTCTTCTGCGACCTCAATCTGCTTCATCTGCATGAGACTACACAAACCAAGGCTCCCCTTTTCCCGAAGTTACGGGGACATTTTGCCGAGTTCCTTAACGAGGGTTTTCCCGCGCACCTTAGGATTCTCTCCCCGCCTACCTGTGTCGGTTTACGGTACGGGCACCCTTCAGTCTCGCTAGAAGCTTTTCTTGACAGCGTGGTTCAGTTAAGTTCACCAATATCTCTATCAGCTACCCATCACTTCTCAGGCTTCACATGTTGCGGATTTGCCTACAACACACCCTACCAGCTTAGACGCGAATTTCCATCCTCGCGCTTAACCTTCCTTCTGTGTCACTCCATCACTCAAACGACTGCGGGTGGTACTGGAATCTTCACCAGTTGTCCATCGCCTACGCTTCTTAGCCTCGGCTTAGGTCCCGACTTACCCTGAGTCGACGATCGTTGCTCAGGAACCCTTAGGCTTTCGGTGGACAAGATTCTCACTTGTCTTTTCGCTACTCATACCGGCATTCTCACTTCTTACCAGTCCACATGTCCTTCCGGTCATGCTTCGACCCGATAAGAACGCTCCCCTACCCATGCCATAGCTTCGGTTCCGTGCTTTAGCCCCGGACATCTTCGGCGCAAAACCTCTCGACCAGTGAGCTATTACGCACTCTTTAAATGGTGGCTGCTTCTAAGCCAACATCCTGGTTGTTTTTGAAGTTTCACATCCTTTGCCACTTAGCACGGCATTTGGGACCTTAGCTGATGGTCTGGGCTGTTTCCCTCTTGACTACGGATCTTATCACTCGCAGTCTGACTCCCAAGTTTTCTAGTACAGCCATTCGCAGTTTGACAGAGTTCGGTAACCGATATGGCCCCTAGCCCTATCAGAGCTCTACCGTCTGTACTTAACACTTGAGGCTAGCCCTAAAGCTATTTCGGGGAGAACCAGCTATCTCCGCGTTCGATTGGCATTTCACCCCTATCCACAACTCATCCCAAAGCTTTTCAACGCTCACGGGTTCGGTCCTCCACGCAATTTTACCTGCGCTTCAACCTGGCCATGGATAGATCACTGCGGTTTCGGGTCTACAATAACTAACTAACTCGCCCTATTAAGACTCGCTTTCGCTTCGGCTCCACGTTTTCCGCTTAACCTTGCTAGTTACCGTAACTCGCCGGTTCATTCTTCAATAGGCACGCCGTCGATCACATATGGATCTTCGACTGCTTGTAAACATACGGTTTCAGGTACTTTTTCACTCCCCTCCCGGGGTGCTTTTCACCTTTCCCTCACGGTACTATTCGCTATCGGTCGCCAAGGAGTATTTTGCCTTGGAGGGTGGTCCCCCCTGCTTCCCACAAGGTTTCTCGTGTCTCGTGGTACTCTGGATTCCAGCCATCAAACTCTGCCTTTCGCTTACAGGGCTTTTACCTTCTGTGGCCTACCTTTCCAGGTAGTTCAACTAAGCCTGATTTGAATTGTGCTGGTCCTCAACCCCAGCAGACCGAAGTCCACTGGTTTGGGCTCTTCCCGGTTCGCTCGCCGCTACTTAGGGAATCTCACTTGATTACTTTTCCTCCGGGTACTTAGATGTTTCAGTTCCCCGGGTCTACCTCCCATACTCTAAGGCATGGGTAACAGTGCATAACCACTGCTGGGTTCCCCCATTCGGACATCCAGGGATCAATACTTGCTTGCAGTTCCCCCTGGCTTTTCGGAGCTTACCCCGTCCTTCTTCGGCTCTTGGCGCCTAGGCATCCGCCGTATGCTCTTAGTAGCTTGACTTACTCTGCTTCAACTGTCTATTACGCATCATCTGCTTCGTTGGTCCTCAAAGCATTTGTTTGCGTACATGAGTACGCGGCACTTCATGCTTTTCCGGGCCGCCTTGCAGCTGATACCTACTAGCCAGTTTCAGCCTCAGCTATTTTTGTTTGCTTTATTGCAAACAGTTTGCATAGGTTTTATCCTATCCTAAAATGCTCGTTAAGTTACTCTCTCATAATGAGAGGTAATTTATTGATTATCTTCTGTGCAGTTTTCAAAGAACGACGCG
>BIFV01000015.1 GCA_003990955.1 Sporomusaceae bacterium FL31 | reverse complement strand
GCTTCACCGCGCTGGATTTTAGCATCAACGGCTTTGGCTTTTTCCAAGGCAGCGTTATGAGTTTGCGTTATATAAGCTTTCACATCGCCTTCAACGGTATTGATACGTCCAAGTACCGCATTCGTAATGTCAACAGCAGAAACTTCTTTATCTTTCAACAGGTTATGTAGTTGGTGGGCTGTATATTTAAACAACTCCATAGTGTTACCTCCTAGCCTTCCATAATTTTAGGAACTTTAAAATAGCCATTTTCTTGTTCTGGAGCATTGGACAAAGCCAATTCACGGGCTAATGAAGGTTTTGCTTCATCAGGACGCATGACATTTTTCAGCGGCAGCACATGGGCTGTTGGCTGAATCCCCTCAACGTCGACTTGACTTAGCACATCCGCATATTCTAAAAAGGCATTTAACTGCTCAGTAAACTTTACAAGTTCATTCTCAGGGAACTCCAACCGCGACAATAACGCGACATTCTCGACATCTTTAAGCGTAATTTTCATTTTATCACCATCCAAACTATCATAATTTTTCCAAGTATTTTCCATGCAGGAAATTGGATTTTGCGTTGGCTAAATTACCATATAAATCATATTATACCACGCTTGTCCAGTATTGAAACCGTTAATCTTCAGCCAGCTTCTCCACCATAGATTTAAACTCATCCTCATCGAGGACCTGTATCCCTAATTGCTGTGCTTTAGTCAGTTTACTGCCCGCTTCAGCGCCAGCCACAACATAATTGGTTTTCTTACTGACTGAACCAGCAACCTTCCCGCCCAGCCCTTCAATCATGGCTGCTGCCTCATGGCGTGTCATTGCAGCCAATGTGCCTGTCAATACAAAGGTTTGTCCAGCAAACGGCTGAGGTCCCACAGCCACTGGTCTATCTTCAGTTGTTCTCACACCTAATTGCTTAAATTTTTCAATAAGCGCAAGATTGTCTGGGACACTAAAATAGGCAATAACACTTTCGGCAATTTTTTCACCAATCTCATCCAATTGAATCAGTTCTTCAATATTAGCCGATTTTAACAAATCGATATTGCCAAAGTGACGGGCAAGTACACCAGCTGCTTTCACGCCGACATAACGAATCCCTAAGCCAAATAATAGCCTGGCAAGTCCTGCTTCCTTGCTTTTTTCGATTGAACTCAACAGATTGGCGGCTGACTTTTCACCGATTCGTTCTAACTGCAGGAGTTTTGTTTCAGTCAATTGATATAAATCGGCAGCATCTTTGATTAAACATGAAGTTAACAGGTTGACTAATACCGCCGGCCCAAGGCCATCGATATTCATTGCATCACGCGAAACAAAATGAATGAGGCCTTCTCTAAGCAGTGCCGGGCACGTTGGATTGATACACTTGCGTGCTGCCTCAGCCTCATTTCGGACAGCAGCACTGCCACATTCCGGACAGACCTCTGGCATATTAAAAGGTTTCTCTTCGCCAGTCCGTTTCGATAATACGACAGCAACTACCTCGGGAATCACTTCACCGGCTTTGTGGACAATGACGGTATCACCAATACGAATATCTTTTTGCTGAATATAGTCTTCATTATGTAATGTCGCTCGGCTTACCGTTGAACCAGCCAACTTTACCGGCTGCAAGACGGCCGTTGGGGTCAGTGTTCCTGTTCGGCCCACACTAATAATGATATCTTGGACCACGGTTGTACTCTGCTCGGCTGGAAATTTAAAAGCAACCGCCCAGCGCGGATCTTTGGCAGTAGCTCCCAGGATGGCTTGACTGGCTAAATCATTCACTTTAATGACCATGCCATCAATCTCATACGGCAGTTCAGCACGCTTATCAGCCCAGCTTTCACAATACTCGGCAATTTTTTCTGCTTGCTGGAACACACGATAAAACTGGTTTACTTTAAAACCCAGTGCTTGCAAATATTCAAGGGTTTGCGCATGGGTTGTCAGTTCAACCCCATCATGAACACCAACTCCGTAGATAAAAGCATCAAGAGCCCGTTCTGCGGTAGCACGCGGATCTAACTGGCGTAATGAACCGGCTGCTGCGTTGCGCGGATTAGCCAGCAGCGGTTCGCCATTTTGCTCACGCTGCTCATTTAATCTGGCAAATTCCAGCTTAGACATATACACTTCGCCGCGAACTTCCAGTAAAGGTGGTACTATGGCATCCGCACCTTGTAATCGTAAAGGAATTGATTTAATGGTCTTTATATTGGACGTTACATCCTCGCCTTCCACGCCGTCCCCCCGGGTAGCAGCGCTTAAGAGCAGACCATTCTCATAAACCAAATTAATAGCCAAACCGTCAATTTTATGTTCAACCACATACTCCAGGTCCTGGCTTGTCTCCAAGCCGTTTACTACCCGGGTATGAAAAGCAATAATTTCATCATGCGAGAAAGCATTTCCCAAGCTGCGCATGGGTGTCAAATGGGCAATACGTGTAAAACCGGCAGCCGGAGCGGCACCAACACGCTGCGTAGGCGAGTGAGGTGTAATGAGTTCTGGATAAGCCGTTTCAATGGCAATCAGCTTTTGCATAAGCTGATCATAAACATGATCCTCAATTTCCGGCTTATCCAGTACATAGTAGCGATAATTGTGAGCATCAATTTGCTGCCTGAGATCGTTAGCAGCCTCAGCCGCTATTGGCAATGTTTTCGGAATATCATCAGACACTGCATTCACTCCTTAGAGTTATACTTGCACTTTGGCGATAGGTGCATATTTCGTCATTAACTGCTTGATTCCTTGACCTGGAAAAGCAATCTTGAGTTCTTGTTCTTCTCCGTTACCCCGGACGTCGACTACAGTGCCTATCCCCCATTTATTATGCTGGGCTTTGTCGCCGACTTTCCAGGCGGCCGGTTGTCCAATTGGCCCCGCTTGCGTAAAGGTTTGTTTAGGAGCTTGCATGGTGTGATTAACAGGCGCTTGTTGTGGTGTTTGCCGTGCCAGACCACCAGCTGGAGTCAAACCGGATCGAAGATCAAAACGACTTGGCTTTAACTCCACTCGTTCCAAAGTATGTTCGGGAATTTCGCTCATAAATCGGGATACCGGATACATGATGGTTTTACCATAGATGGTTCGCATCCGGGCATTAGACAGATATAGTTTGCGCCGTGCCCGAGTAATCCCGACATAGCATATTCTACGTTCTTCTTCGATTTCACATTCATTCATCAGCGTACGTGCGTGAGGGAAAAGCCCTTCTTCCATCCCAGCCATAAAGGCTATCGGAAATTCCAGTCCTTTTGCCGAATGCAAAGTCATCAAAGTAACCTTCTCACCAGCCAGGTCAGCCGTATCGACATCTGACACCAAGGCAACATGACTTAAGAAGTTTTCCAGATTGTTTTCCAAATCACCATTAGCAAATTCTTTGGCCACACTGAGTAACTCTCGTAAGTTTTCAATTCTGACTTCACTCTGCGGAGTTTGCTCTTTTTCCAATTCAGCAATATAACCGGAATCATTCATAACCTTATCAATTAAATCCACAACTGCCATGCTTTGCTGTAAACTCATTAAGTTGAAAATCAGTTCAGCCAGTGCTTCCAGCGGCCTTTTCGCTCGTGCGGTTAAATCTGGTACCAAATCCGGATTAGAAATCACATCAAATAGGGTTAGATTGTTACTGCTCGCATAATCATTGAGCCGGCCTATTGTAGTATCACCAATTCCCCGTCGTGGAACATTAATAATCCGCAGCAAGCTTACCGTATCAGCAGGGTTAAAGATAACCCGTAAATAGGCTAGAATATCTTTAATTTCTTTACGGTCATAGAACTTCAGCCCACCGACCATGGTATAGTTAATCCCGGTTTTCATGAACGCTTCTTCAATAACCCGGGATTGGGCGTTTGTTCGATAAAGTACAGCCATATCACCATAAGGAACATTGTAGACTGTATTCAACTTAGTAATATTGCTGGCAATATATTGTGCTTCATCCCGTTCATCATTCGCTAAATAGTAGCTGATCGGTTCACCTTGTGAATTTTCGGTCCATAAAGCCTTGGGCTTACGATCTGAATTATTTTCAATAACAGCATTTGCAGCCTCTAAAATGATCTTCGTTGAACGATAATTTTGTTCCAGCTTAATCACTTTAGCTTCTGGGTAATCATTTTCGAAATCCATAATATTACGGATATCAGCACCACGCCAGCCGTAAATACTTTGATCAGCGTCACCCACCACACAGAGATTGCGGTGTTTTGCTGCCAGCATATGAGCTAACAAGTACTGGGCATGATTCGTATCCTGATACTCATCAATTAAGATATATTTAAACTTATTCTGATATCTTTCTCTAACTTCCTGATTGTTTTCCAATAGGCGAACGGTGCACATCAGCAAATCATCAAAATCCAAAGCGTTGTTATTTCGTAATTTATTTTGATAAAGCTGATAAATCTCAGCAACCTTTTGGGCAAAAAAAGTATCCGCGTCCCGCGCAAATTCACGTTCATCGGTCAAGGCATTTTTGGCATTGGATATCGTAGCCTGAATGCTGTTTGGCGCAAACTGCTTATCATCTAAGTTAAGCTCTTTCAGACAAGCCTTGATAACAGCTTGCGAATCACTGGAATCATAAATAACAAAATTACGTTTATAACCGCCCAGTCCGTCGATCTCCATCCGCAGAAATTTTGCACAGAAGGCATGGAAAGTACTTAACCAAATATCCTTGGCTCTGCTGCCAACCATCCGGTCAACCCGCTCACGCATTTCCGCTGCCGCTTTATTAGTGAAAGTAATGGCCAAAATATTATAAGGAGCAACGTTTTGCTCTAATAAATAGGCGATTCGGCAAGTTAACACCTTGGTTTTTCCTGACCCGGCTCCTGCCATGATCAGTAAAGGTCCGTTGATATGCGCTGCCGCCGCGGCTTGAGCCGGGTTCAGTCCATCAAATATATTCTGCATGTTTGCCTCCGCTAAAAATATTAAACTTAGCATGACCAAGTTTTAAAAATCTAAAGTAATCCTCATGATTTTATCTAAAGCATCAAAACATTTTTAAATTCGGCAGCATATGCTTATTCCCCTTTGTCTAATAGAAAAAAGAATAGCCTGATTATGAAAATGCCTTTGTTAATAATCAGGACTATTAAGCTTTCTGTTCAAAATTTATAGTACAGGTAAATACTAATGAATGACGAAGTAAACAGCGGGGGTGATAAAATGTCAAATCTACAATCGCTGCCGATTTTTCAGGCAGTTGCCGAAGAAAAAAGTTTTTCCCAAGCTGCAAAAAAACTTAAACTTACGCAGCCAACTATTTCTTTTCATATTGATAACTTAGAAAAAAGATTTGGCTGTCCTTTATTTCTCCGTACCGCAAAAGGAGTTACACTAACGGTGTACGGAGAGCTATTGCTGGCCAGTACCATAAAGATCAGTGAAATCATGCAGATCACTGAAAATAATCTCCATAATATGTTGGCTGGCCACTCCGGTCAAATCACGGTTGGGGCAAGCACCATCCCGGGTGAGTATATTCTGCCAGAAATCATCGCAGCTTTTTTACAACAAAATTCCGGCATTCGCTTATCCTTGAAGGTGGCAGATAGCAATACCATATTAGCCGGTTTCGAGCGTGGTGAATTTCCAATAGCCGTGATTGGTATCAAACCTCATGATATGACCTTTTGTCATCAGCAGTGGCAAGACGAGCTGGTCTTAGTTGCGCATTCAGATATATGGAGAACGTTGAATGGCACACTTTCACTAACTGAACTTGAGAAGCAGCCGCTCATCATCCGTGAGCAAGCTTCAGGAACCAGACAGTCTACTTTTCATTTATTAGCTGAATACGGTCTCCAAATAGACAAGCTCAATATTGTCATGGAGACGGCCAGCAACGCGGCTCTCAAATCAGTTTTGATCAGTCAGTTAGGTATTGGTTTTGTCTCACGCTGGGCGATAAGAAAAGAGTTAACCTCAGGAATTTTAAAAATCATAACCATTCCTGAGGTTAACCTTGAGCGTTCCTTTTATGTGCTGCGCAGCAATTTATTACAACCAACCTGCGTTGATTTGTTTTTTGAACACTTATTACACAGCAATCATTAATTAGAAATTACGAGCAGCTTCAACCATTGGTGGAATAACCTGTTTCTTCCTTGACATCACTCCGTCAAGGTAAACTACACCACCATCACCTTTGCTGCCAAAAGCTTCTGCAATTAAGGCTACCGGCTGTCCGGTATAAATAAGCTGAGTACCTTCCTGAATAATGTCAGTAACCATCAATAATGCCATATCATAGCTTTCTTTTGCCAGCATGGCATCCATGGCAGTCAATAACTCGTCTTTAACAGCCAGCACTTCGGCAGTATCCATGACCGATAACTGCCCAATGGCTACCCGATATTCACCAATTTGAAATTCTTTTAAATCATTGCGAACAATCTCTGAAGCAGACATGTCTCCAAGTCCCGAACCTGCCTTTAATACCGACATGCCAAAATCGACCAAATCAAGTTCAGCTATTTTAGCAAGCTTTTCAGCGGTTTCACGGTCATAAGCAGTGGCTGTTGGCGATTTAAACAACACGGTGTCTGATACAATGGCGGCTAATAACATCCCGGCAATATGCTTAGGGACTTCTATGCCGCGGTGCCAATGCATATTTGCAACAATTGTAGCAGTTGAACCAACTGGCTCATGACGGATAAAGATAGGCTCACCGGTTTGCAACCCGCCTAAACGATGGTGGTCAACAATTTCGATGATTTGTGCTTCTTCAATACCTTCTACCGCTTGAGCCCGCTCATTATGATCCACTAAGATGATCTTCTCACGCTCAGGAACAATCAATTGATCGCGGGTGATCAAACCTACCAGTTTCCCATTTTCGATAACCGGATAATTACGATAATGTGTAGACGCAATGGTCTCTTTAATATCACTGACTAAATCAGAAGGCTTAAAGGTAATCACTTTCTTCTGCATAATCATGCTCACAGGGATGCACTGATTAATCAAACGAGCGCAAGTATACGTATCATAAGGCGCACTAATTACTGTAATCCCTTTATCGGCAGCCACCGCTAAGATCTCGGCACCAATTTGCGCTCCGCCAGTCACAACAAGACAGGATATATTTTGTTCGATACATTCCAGTAATGTGCTGCCTCGATCACCAACTAAAACAACATCACCAGCTTCAATGACCTTTTGAATGGTTGCAGCACTCCCGGCTGCAATGCGAACTTTACCGGTAACTTTTGCATTAAGATTCGTACCGTTTACCACAGTTCCGTCCAATACCCGAATAATAGCCGCAAAATCAACACCAGCTTCATATAGATCCTGCATTTCCAATTCATCAAAATATCGTTTTGCCAAATCACTGACTGAAACGATCCCCAGCAATGCATTGGTTTCATCAATGACCGGAACCGATTTAACCTCATGCAGACGCATCACTTTTCCTAACTCCCGTAAAGTATCAGTAGGCTGCACGACAATTGCACTATCCAGCATGACATCTCTAACCCGAGGATAAAGATCAGTCAATAATTTAGGTGCTTCCATCCCAAATTTTTCTAAGACAAATTTGGTTTCTGCATTTATTTTGCCAGCACGAGCCGGTACGACATTCTCGCCAAGCGCTTGTTTAAGATTTGCATAGCCAATGGCTGAACAAATCGAGTCTGTATCAGGATTACGATGACCAATAGTATAAATAGGTTTAGAAAGTTTCATCTATTTACCTCCACATCTATATCGTAGTGTTCGTTTTTTTGCCAAGATCTATTATACGACATTTTTCGCACTTGACGAAAGAATAACTTGTCATTATATAAATTTTTTTTGATAAAGTTTGAACAATCCATTCATATGTATTTCCCAGCTAAACAGTACAAATGTTTGCAAAACATACGTTCGTAGCTTATAATATTAAATAACATAATGATTTGCCATTTATTTATTATTATCTAGGTCGGTGCTGACCAAGTCATGCTGGTGAGGTGATTTCTCGTGATTTTATGTTCGCCAACTCCTTTATCAATGATCAAAGCTGCATTACTGGCGCAATTGCACAATGACTTACCTTGCATCAAAGGAGAGCAGGAAAGTCTGGGATTATTCATGTTTACTAATGAATATAATGCCGACACAAGCCTACTGCCTTCTTTAATCGCTGAAGTTCAGCATTTTTGCGGGCTGGATGCCAATTGGCTGTTAGATAAGCCAGGCAAGAAGCTCACTCAGCTTATCCGTAATAATGTACGTTATCAATCAACGGATAGAACTGTCGTTATTTTTGCGGCACTTGAACAGGCTCTTCGCTATGGGCATGCTTTTTGTTTTGGTGGAATTGGGGATATCAGCAAACTATTTATTGAACGGTCAAAAGCCGTATCGCATGAGGTTCACCGTGTGTCAGCTTTTATTCGCTTTTCCCCGGCACCTGACAATACCTGGGTAACACAACCCAAACTGTTTCATCGTACAGCAGACCTTATCCTCCGCAAATTCTCATTACGCTATCCCGATGCCAGGTTGATCATGATTCTAGACAATCAAGCTTTAATCCTGGAGAATCAGAAACTGCTTGTCCAACCAGCCGCCGAGTTTTTGCATTATCTTCCCTGCGGAGATACCCTGATGAGTAAAACATGGGAAACCTATTATCAGGCTCAATCTATAGCAGCCTGCAAAAATAGTTATTTAGCGCAAACGGCAATTCCGAAAAAATACCGGACCTGGTTGTCAGAAGTTATTTTGTAGAAAAAGAAAATCTTAGTTAAATAGCGAACCTATTTTAATTTTCAGCATCGAACGCTTTGCAAAAGAGACGCCTTACTGGTTTAAAAACCAGTAAGGCGTCTCTTTCATAGTCACTACTTATATACTTCACTATTGACACACGCAGGTAATGGTTGTCTGGCCATACCTGCCAATAAATTATCCGCAGTTAATAAAGCCATTCTATTCCTGGTTTCTACAGTAGCGCTGCCAATATGGGGAGTGATTAAGACATTAGGCAGTTTCAGCAGCGGATGCTCACCATAAAGAGGTTCCGGATTGGTAACATCCAGTGCCGCATAAGCTATCTTATTGGTGGTCAGTGCATCAACAAGGGCTGCCGTATCGACGATTGGCCCTCGAGCAGCATTGACAAAATAGGCTGTAGGCTTCATTTTGGCAAACTGCTCCCAACTAAACATGCCTTGGGTTTCAGGTGAAAGCGGGCTAAGCACAATAATACAGTCAGCCTGTTCCAACAGATGATCCAATGAGGAATAGATAACCTCAAGCTTTTGCTCATCCAATCGCTGTTTACGGTTATAATAAATCACCTTCATCCCAAAGGCTTGCGCTCTACGGGCCACAGCAGCACCAATACGTCCCATGCCAACAATCCCCAAGGTTTTTCCATACAAATCCAACCCAAATGGGATATTTTGATTGATTTGCCACTTTCCTTGACGTACAAAATCCCAGCCCTCATGAATTCGCCGCACAGCACATAAGAGTAAGCCAAAAGTCAAATCAGCTGTCGCTTCGACCAGCACACCCGGTGTATTTCCTACTGGTATCCCACGCCGCGTGCAGGCATTGATATCAATATTATCATAACCTACCGCAGGCTGCACGATAACCTGTAAATTAGGAGCTGCCTCCAATAATTGCTCATCAACGATCACACTGCCATCTACAACCAAACCTTCAGCATGGTGCAGCCATTCCATCAACAGCTGCCTGGATATTGGTACAGTCTCTTCCCAAACTTTAATATCAAAGTGGTGATCGATCAGCTTCTGTTGAGCAGCAGGCAGCAAGGGTCTGGTCATAACGATTTGCTTATGCAAGGTTAAGCACCTCCTGAATATGTCGTGAAATCAATGTACTAGCCTACATTCCATTTATATCCATAATATTCCTGCTAAACCAACTAGCAGAAATGGATGTTCTGCGGTATCCCAAGCTTTCCCCCCAAAAAATAGCCTGCCCAGCTGGACAGACTATCAATGCCATTATTGATGATTCATCATATGAGTATTGTGTGTATTCGCGGTATTCCAGCCAAGCAGTTGCGGATCAAGCATACCGAAAATCATGGCTACATGGGCTACCACAAGAAAGATTGTGAGTAAAATGAAATGCAGCTTCATTTTTTCTTCAGCAGTTTTGCTTGAGCCAATAATGCCCAGTTCCAATAAAGCAATACCGAATAGTGGTACCACTCCTGCCAAGTATGAGCCAACTGCTAGAATATCAGCAGGTCCACGCCACTCAATGTGTGGAACAACGCTAAATCCTAATTGCAGAAATATGCCGAGGAAGTAGAAGCCTAATATAATTCCTAACCACTTATTAACTGCCCGTAATGCCCCAGATTTTAACTGGTGAAAAACCACAAAGAATTCAGTCGCAACAAGTGCTTCTGCCAACGCTACAGGAATTACCATATAGATGATTAAATTCCATGGCTGATTTACGGCCAGTAATTCCATATAATGAGTCATGCTCATAAACAATCGCCTCCTTTAACATCCATAGCCTAACTATAGCAGGCCATTATGAAGAGATTGTGAAGAAATTGTGAAGATTTCTATTGCAACAATTGGTCAGCAAAAACAAGCTTAATACCTGCTGCTTCAAGTTCTGGAATCATTTCCTTGACCGCTGCTGCTGTATTCATGCGCGCATGACCAATGGCGATTGCAGTGCCGCGTCGTGCAGCAATCTCACCTGCTGTTCGTATTTGCTGTTTGATTGCACTAATATCATTATCATTATCCAGGAATATATTGTTTTCGCCAGTCCGCACTCCTAATTGCCGTGCTGTATCATAGGCGACCGACTGACTATTGGTGCGACTATCCAGGAAAACCAGGTTTTTACTTTTAAGGACTGACAGCACATTGCGCATTACCCGCTTATCTGCTGTTCCACGCGAACCCTGATGATTATTTACTCCAATAATCCCGGGCAGTGATTGTACGGCATTCACCACCGTTGCCTGAATATCAGAATCACTCATATCTACGGTGATCGTAATTTGCTCTGACTGCTCCGCTGCTGATAATGGTTCAATTGGCAAATGTAAGATAACTTGATGCCCAGAACTAATCCCGCGAGCAGCAGCCTCATTGCTGTAAGTACGGTATGGCAAAACAGCAAAGGTTAAGGGTTTGTTAATAGCGGCAAAAGCGGCAATTGGTTCTTTGGTGTAGCCAAAATCATCAATAACTAACGCAAGTTCTCCCCGGGTTTTAATCGCCGGTTGAGCAGCAGCAGTTCCTTTCTCGGCAATAAAAATTCGATCAGTAACAATGGTAACCGCATCGCCACCCAAACTATCCCTCAATCCAATATCAATTCGCAATACCGGTAACCCTTGATAATGATCAGGTTGGGCTGTCAGCACTTCACCGCCAGCCTTTTTCACTTGTGAAGCTAGATTCTGCTGCAAACTTCGTGCCGCTTCAGTAGAAACACTGCCTGCGAGATCCCGGGCATGCCAGCGAATTTTCCCCTCAACCCCTTGACGCGGAACTTCTTTATTGATTTCTTTGGTCTCTGAAGGATTAATCCCCTGTTGTTTCAAGACGCTATCCACAGCATCATGAATTTTTTTAGCTGATTGCGTAAAGTCAGCGGTCGCGGCCGCTCCTGACTTTTCCAGACTATATTGCTGGCTGCTAGGATGGTCAGTAGGCTTATTGGCACCATAAAAATAACACGCTACTGCAATAACGGCAAACATGACTACAAACCATTTGCGATGATTACTTTTCTTAGCCATAGTGTTTACTCCATATCATTATTTTTGTTCAATAATTCAACACTTTTAAGCATTACTCCTGCACCGTGGCAAGCAAGGCAAAACCCGAGCTTCATAAACAAGCTCGGGTTTTGCCTTGCAACATAGTAAGAATCCAATACAACTATTTACCTGTTGTAGCAACATAAATGACAAATTGCTCTTCACCGTCAATTCCTAAAATATCATTTAATTTGTCATCATCAAAAGCAGCAATTGCGCAGGCACCACAATGTAAAGTACGAGCCGCCAGATAGAGATTCTGACAAACGTGTCCGGCATCAAGATGCATATAGCGATAGCCACGTTCGCCATAGCGCCAGGTCATCCGAGCTGTTACGGCTGTCCAAATAAATGTCACTGCACAAGTTTGAATAAACTGCTGATTGAGACATGCCGCGGTAATTTCAGCAGCAATTTGATCATCTGCCGCAATGGCTACCAGGCGATGATCAATGGCCAGAAAACGGTATAGGCCTGGTTGCAGACCCTCAACATTATTCACTAACAAGTAAGTTTCAAAAGCATGTCTGGCTCCAGCTGAAGGAACGGTACGAAAGGTAGCTGAACCAGGCATGACTAACTTTACACCTTGGGTACACCATAATAAATAAGACAATTCGGCCAAAGTAAGCGGCTCATCACTATATTTCCTGCTACTTGTTCTCATTTCAATCAATTCCAGAAAATTAACAGCATGATCAGGCAACAGTTCGGGCTCTGGCAGTTTAATAATAGGGGCCGTTGTATCGTAAGGCAGCTCCAGCTCGGGCTGTATGTGTCCTTGCGCCTGCCCTGATCCTTCTAAATAAGCATAGCGGGTTTTTAGCATAAATTCTTGACCAATGGCTTTACTCATGAAACTATTTCCTCCGTTTTTGCAATTCCGTCAACAACTCGCTTGGAGTAGCCTGATGATAAGCGAGCAGTACTAAGCAATGATACCAAAGATCAGCCATTTCGTACAGTAATTCTTCATTATTGTTATTTTTGGAAGCAATGATGGTCTCAGCGGCTTCTTCGCCGACTTTCTTGAGGATTTTGTCTTGTCCTTTGTCAAACAAATAATTGGTATACGAGCCTTCTTTAGGATTTAACTTACGATCATTGATGACATGATATAATTCATGCAGCACAGTGACTAAAGATTGACCATACACTTGTTCCGCATCAAAAAGTTTTTCCTCGTGACTTTCTGTTTGGCCTAGTTTACGGCTAAAGCAAGAAAAAGTCCCTTCATGACAGGCAGCACCAGTTTGCTCAACCTTTACCAAGATGGTATCGGCATCACAATCATAGTACAACTCGATAACCTTCTGAGTATTCCCGGATGTCTCACCCTTTTGCCAAAGAGCCTTGCGGCTGCGGCTATAAAACCAGGTCACTCCGGTCTCAAT
This sequence comes from Sporomusaceae bacterium FL31, assembly GCA_003990955.1. Taxonomy (GTDB): domain Bacteria; phylum Bacillota; class Negativicutes; order DSM-1736; family Dendrosporobacteraceae; genus BIFV01. The sequence goes on along the minus strand of BIFV01000015.1, from coordinate 81,126 downwards.
AGTTTTCCTAAGTGCTTCCTTATTCATATAGGCCAGCATAAGAACAGTATTGGTTTTTTGATCCTGGATGATGGCCGGCACCAGTCCCTGAGTATCAAATTTAATATTGTCTAAATTCATAGCCTGACCTCCACACCACGTGATTTTAGATATTCCTTGACCTGACGAACAGTAAATTGTCCATAGTGAAATACTGAAGCTGCTAAAACAGCGTCAGCCTTGCCATCAGTCAACACTTCGTAAAAGTGCTCAAGTTCGCCTGCACCACCAGAGGCTATAACAGGAACATTCACAGCTTCAGATACCATCCTGGTCAAGGGGATATCATAGCCGTCTTTTGTTCCATCCTTATCCATGCTTGTGAGCAGAATTTCGCCAGCCCCCAGTTGTGTTGCTTGCTGAACCCACTCTAACACATCAAGACCAGTCGGAGTACGACCACCGTTAATATAAACTTCCCATTTATCCTCACCCGTCTGCCGTGCATCAACAGCCAGCACGATGCACTGACTGCCAAACCGCTGTGCACCTTCAGCAATGATCGCTGGGTTTTTAATTGCTGCAGTATTCAGCGAAACTTTGTCCGCACCAGCTTTTAACATTCTGCGAATGTCATCACTGGTACGGATGCCACCGCCGACAGTAAACGGAATAAATACTTGCGCAGCAGTTTGCTCAACCACTTTTACCATGGTATTGCGCTCTTCACAAGAAGCGGTGATATCTAAAAAAACCAGTTCATCAGCAATTTCTTTATCATAGATATTGGCAAGCTCAACAGGATCACCTGCATCCCTTAAGCCAACGAAATTAGTACCCTTTACCACTCTGCCTTCTTTAACATCAAGGCAGGGAATAATTCGCTTGGTATACATAACCTCACACTCCTTGTGCTAATTGAATAGCCGCCTGGAGGCTAAGACTGCCAGTATAGATTGCTTTACCGACAATAACCCCTTCCACGCCGTCTTGTTCAGCAGCTTTTACCGCCTGAATATCTTCAATACCGCTTACTCCGCCTGAAGCAATCACGGGAATGCCGGAAACGCGGGCAAGCGCTGCTGTGGCTGAAACATTGACGCCCGAAAGCGTACCATCGCGTGATATATCGGTATAGATAATACGGGCAACCCCTACAGCAGCCATTTTTTTAGCCAGTTCTTCGGCACCAATACCACCAGTCACACCCCAGCCTTCGACAGCAACTTGTCCATCACGAGCATCAATACCGACAACAATACGGTCATAAAACTGCTCACAGGCTGCCTTAACCAAGTCGGGCTGACGTACAGCAATAGAACCGAGAATAACCCGATGAACGCCCGCAGCTAACAATTCGGTAATATTATCCAGCGTCCTTATTCCACCGCCTAATTGAACAGGAATGTCGACAGCCCGAATAATATTCCTAATCACATCATGGTTAACCGTTTTACCAGCAAGAGCGCCGTCTAGATCTACTAAATGCAAAAACTCGGCGCCCTCAGCCACCCAGCGCTTGGCCATATCAACAGGATTATCAGCAAAAATTGTTTCCTGATCAAACCGACCTTCCGTTAAACGGACACATTTGCCAGCCCGGATATCAATTGCCGGAAAAATAATCATCGAATTCCACTCCTTATTACAGCTATGATTTTCTCCGGCTGCTACAGCCTGATAAAATTAGCAAGAATCTCCATACCAACACTGCTTGATTTCTCTGGATGAAACTGAACGGCCTGGACATTGCCCCGGCCGACAGCTGCTGTTACCGGACCGCCATAATCAGTAACCGCAGTAACCAGTTCAGGTTCATTGGGTACAGCATGATAGCTGTGGACAAAGTAAACATAGGAACCAGCTGAACATTGGTTGAATAATGGACTTGAAGTCTGGAAACTCAAGCTATTCCAGCCCATATGCGGTATTTTATAGGTTGGTGCGACAATTTTTTTTACTGTCCCTGTAAAAACGCCCAGTCCCGCAACTCCCGGATCTTCCTCACTGCCCTCAAACAATAATTGCAGCCCCAAACAAATACCTAGGAAAGGTATCCCTTTGGCAATGACAGCATGAATAACGGGAATCAGTCCAGCTTCAGTAAGATTCTTCATCGAATCACCAAAAGCACCCACACCAGGCAATACCACTTTATCAGCAGCTTGAATAACTTCCGGGTCGCTGGATACTACAACTTCTGCACCCAATTTAACTAGCGCTTTTTCGACACTATACAGATTGCCCATTCCATAATCAATTATCGCAATCATCATTTACTCCTCCAAGTCAATTGTCGGCTACAAAACGCCCTTTGTGGACATGACGCCGACAATACGTTCATCCATACGGGTTGCATCATCCAAAGCACGGCCTAAAGCCTTAAAAATTGCTTCAACAATATGATGAGAATTTTTACCTGCCAATAGTTTAACATGGAGCGTCAAGCCTGCATGAATGGCCAGCGCTCTCAAAAATTCTTCTGTTAACTCACAGTCATAATTGCCAATACTGGGTGCCGGAGTCACAACATCATAAACTAAATACGGTCTTCCGCTAATATCTAACGATACCATAGCCAGCGCTTCATCCATTGGCACAAAGGCTGTACCATAACGTTTAATTCCTTGTTTATTGCCAATGGCTTTAGTAAACGCCTGACCTAGCGCAATGCCAATATCTTCAATCGTATGATGTCCGTCAACCGCCAAATCACCATCACAAGCCACCTTTAAATCAAACAAACCATGTTTAGAAAAAAGCACAAGCATGTGATCAAAAAAACCAATGCCTGAATTGATGCTTGAACTGCCACTGCCGTCAAGCTCAAGGCTTATTTGGATATCAGTTTCAGCCGTTTTCCGGGCCACTCCTGCTAACCGACTCATCCCATCAACCTCTTTCCAAATAATCGGTAATTATTTTTAATACAGCATCATTTTCGGTTGGCGTCCCTATCGAGATCCGCAGACAATCTGTAAGTCCTGGGGCCTGACTAAAATCGCGAATCCCAACCCCTTGCTCAGCCAAAGCTTGACTTAAGCCAGCTGCTTTCGCAGTTTTTATCAGCAAGAAGTTTGTCGCCGATGGATAAACAGTAACTGCTGGCAACGCCCGCAAAGCAGCTGCTAACCGCTCACGTTCAGCAATGCTTTGTTGAATATAGGGTACAAACTCGTCCCTCATTTGATAAATCACTTCAGCCCCTGCCAGTGATAATGCATTTACATGATAAGGCATACAAACTTTCCCGACCATCGCTACAATCGCCGAATCAGCAATCATATAGCCCACCCGGGCTGAAGCAAAGCCATAAGCTTTTGAGAAGGTTCTCGCAATAATGACGTTAGGATACCGCTCTAAAAGTCTAAAAGCTGATTCGCCATGAAACTCAAAGTAAGCCTCATCCACAACTACTGGGCAACAGGCCTTGGCCACAATAGTTTCAATATCTTGCTGCGGCATCGCGTTGCCAGTTGGATTATTAGGCGTACACAAAACAATCAGCTTTGCTTGAGCAGCCTCAGCTGCAGCCAGCATTTTATCAGCATCCAAACTATAATCAGATTCTAATAAAACTGGTACCGAATTACTTTCGGTCAGCTTGGCATAAATATGGTACATCGAAAACGAAGGGGTTGGAAACACTATGCTGCGGCCAGGACCGCCAAAAGCATAAAAAAGCTTTTCTAATATTTCACTTGAACCATTGCCAACTAAAACCTGATTTGGATTGATAGCAAAATTTTGGGCAATTTGTTCCTTTAAGTTCTTCATCCCAATATCGGGATAACGATTAAAAGCAAGAAAAGATAACCGATTCAACAGGCGTTCATGAACAAGCGGCGGTAAATTTAAATTACTTTCATTCGCATCAAGCTTAATATCCCACTCTTGTTCATCCACTGAATAGGTTGGAAGCTGCTCTAATTTGGGTCGATAATCAGTCATTTTTATTCACCTCGTACTCTGATTGCATTCGCATGAGCCTCTAACCCTTCGGCTGTTGCTAAACGAATAACGTCATCACTGACCGCTGCTAAGGCTGCTTTGGTATAAGCAATAATACTGGTTTTTTTCATGAAGGTCTCAACATTGAGAACAGAATAAAATCTCGCCGTTCCACCAGTTGGTAATACATGATTGGGACCAGCAAAGTAATCACCTAATGGCTCAGGTGAATAAGGTCCTAGAAACACAGCCCCGGCATGACGCACATAGGGCAATTGCTGAAATGGATCGGCTGTCAGAATCTCAAGGTGCTCCGGTGCTGATAGGTTGGCAAGTTCCATGGCGGTATTGATATCAGGAGTAACAAGAATCAGCCCGTTATTTTCCAATGAAGCGGCTGCAATTTCCTGGCGCGGCAATTTCGCCAACTGTATTGCTACTTCTGCGGCAACCTTCGCTGCCAACTCCTGACTGTCAGTAATCACAATACTTGAAGCCAGAACATCATGTTCAGCCTGACTCAGCATATCTGCTGCGATATAGCTCGGATTTGCAGTACGGTCAGCCACAATAAGAATTTCACTGGGACCTGCCAGCATATCAATATCACAATACCCGTAAACAGCTTTCTTTGCTAAAGTAACAAAAATATTCCCTGGTCCGGTGATTTTATCCACCTGCGGTATGGTTTGAGTCCCAAAGGCTAATGCAGCAATGGCTTGAGCACCACCAATTTTAAATACCCTGGTCACCCCAGCCTCACGCGCTGCAGTTAATACATAGGGATTGACACTGCCGTCACGAGCTGGCGGCACCACCATAATAATCTCTTTAACGCCAGCAACAATCGCCGGAACAGCATTCATAATAACTGAAGAAGGATAGGCTGCTGTTCCGCCTGGAACATAAATCCCTACCCGGTCAAGCGGAATGCAATTTTGTCCCAGCATTGCACCATGTTCACGATAGGTAAGCCAGGATTTAGGCATTTGTTCGGTATGATACCGACGCACATTCTGAATTGCCAGCCGTATCGAGGCAAGCACCTCGGCATCAACAGCTTGAGCAGCCAACTCAAATTCATCCTGACTAACCTCAATGGACTGATTCGAGAAATCAGCACCATCGATTAGCTTAGTAAATTGAATCACAGCTTCATCACCAAACTGACGAATATCCCTAACAATTTTATCGACAACCTGTGCAGGCGATAAATCCGCACCAAACGCTTCTCTAACCCGAGTTTTAGCCCTTTCTCCCAAGACAACTTCGTCAAAAGCAGGCTTCTTAAGTAAATTATTAACAGCTTGTGAACTTAACTCATTCGTGCAAATAATCTTCACTATTCAGCCTCACTTTCTAACAAAGCTTTCAGATCTTCAACCAGCTTACTGATCCGCGCAAACTTCATCTTAAAGCTAACACGATTTGCAATAAATCTGGCAGTCGCATGGTTGATTTGTGCAACCTCAACAAGTTGATTTTCCTTTAATGTACGACCAGTTTCCACTATATCAACAATAATCTCAGCCAAACCAACCATGGGTGCCAATTCAATGGATCCGTTCAGCTTGATAATTTCAGTCTGAATTCCCATACTATGAAAAAACCGCTCAGCAATATTGGGATACTTTGTAGCCACCCGCATATGAGCATAATCGCTTAGTTTCTCCTGCTTCAAAACTTGTGGCACAGCAACAACCATCCGGCAATAACCAAACTTCAAATCCAAAAGCTCATAGACATCTTTGCCTTCTTCTAATAATACATCTTTACCAATAACGCCAATATCGGCTGCGCCATATTCAACATAAGTTGGTAAATCGGCAGTTTTCGTGATAATAAACCTTATTTTTTCCGCCTCATTGGTTATAACTAATTTACGGGAGTTTTCACTAAGTCCCTCGGCAGTGTAACCTAACTTTGCCAGTAAATTAGCAGATGGAGTAAACAGCTTACCTTTAGGTAAGGCAATTGTCAGATATTCCATATCACTTGAAGTCATGAAAGTCCCCTGCTTTCCTTTAGTTATTTAAAGCGTTAATTTATTACCATGTTATCATCAATTAAAACCTTCGTCAACGGTTTTGTAGGAATTTTAACTTTTTAATAGAAGTATATCATTATAAATACCTGTAAAAGGAGGCATTTATCGATGCCTGCATTGAACATTCTTGTTATTAATCAATTAGCAGAACGCCACATCACAGCCATCACCAATGCTGCCCCTGACAGTAAGATCACGATCACTGAGTTAGCGGATGCCCCGCAGCATATTGCTCAGGCTGATATTGTTGTTGCCTGGGGTTACATGGATCTTCGTCCCTTGTTTCTACAGGCACCAAAGCTTCGCTGGATTCATGCGTTAAGTGCAGGTGTAGAGAAGCTATTATTTCCCGAATTGTTAACATCTCCCGTGTTATTAACAAATTCACGCGGCATTCACGGCATCCCCATGTCTGAACATGTTTTAGCCATGATCTTATCGTTTACACGTGGCATCTCGACTTTTACCAAGCAACAGCAGAATAAACAATGGAAACGAGCTTCTGTTGGAGAAATTTATGAAAAAACCATTGGTATCGTTGGCCTGGGAAGCATTGGCCGCGAAATTGCCAAACGAGCTAAAAGTCTTGGTATGGAAGTTGTGGCTACAAAAAGAGAACAAACAGCAGAGTTATTTGTTGATAAACTATATACGCCTGAGCAACTGACAGATTTATTGGCCATTGCCGATTTTGTAGTTGTTACTTTACCGCTAACGATTGAAACAAAAGGTCTGTTTACCCTAGAACTGTTTAAGAGTATGAAACCATCGGCTTATTTTATTAATGTTGCCCGCGGCGATATCGTCAATGAAGCGGATCTGATTACTGCCTTAGAGCAAGAGCATATTAAAGGAGCGGCCCTTGATGTTTTTGAACATGAGCCATTACCTGAATCCTCACCACTCTGGGATATGCAAAATGTACTGATCACGCCGCACATTGCTGCAATATCACCACACTATTTAGACCGGGCCATAAAACTTTTTTGTGAAATCCTTACCCGGTTTCCCCGTGACAAAGATATGTTCAACATCATTGATAAAGCGAAAGGTTATTAGTGCATATTGTCAGCCTTCTGCAGTATTTTTAGCTCCGGCGGATCATTTTCTGTCGGAGCTTTATGGTGCTTAGCAATAATATTGAGAACCTCGGTACTCACACCAATTCGCTGCAGCAGCGCAGCACTTCGCACTGGATGATTAAAATAAGTATAAAAGGCATGTCGTAAGTTATTAACTTTTCCGCCCCGACCTTCTTTACCCCAATTTTTTGCCCACCGTGGAGCCAGCTTATGAGCTGCAACAGTGATGATTTTATCCAATGTACTGACATCACCGCGCACCTTGCCGACATCATGCAGCAAAGCACATTGGATCAATAGCTTTTGATTGATCTGCCCATCATCGTTAGCAAGTCTCATTGCGGTATAAGCAACATTTAAAGCATGACGTTGGTCGGGTAAGTTCATAGCCCAAAACAAAGTTTGTTCATCATGATTTAAATGCGCCTGGACAAACAATTTATCCTCCGGATAAATACGGGCCGAAAAAGCAGCGATAACCTGCTTAACCCGGGTCAGCATGAGTCTCAACCACCTATATATAAATTAGTTTTTCATATCCTTTCGTGGATTGACTAAGCACTGCCTCTTGCTCGGTTTGGGCAGTAAAAGCCAATTCTACCGAATAACCGGCCTTCCGCAGTTTATTAGCCTCTGTAATTGCCGCTCCCAGATTACCTGTCTGCCAAGCAATATAAACATTTTTTGTTTCAATAACCCCAGTGATTCCCTGACGCTCAAGCGCCAGCATAACCCGTTCAATCCCTAATGCAAAACCTGTGGCTGGAGTTTCGGCTCCAAAAGATGTCAGCATTTGATCGTAACGTCCGCCGCCGCACAAAGGAAAACCAAGTCCGGGCGTATAGCCTTCAAAAACCATACCCGTATAATATTCAAAATCACGAATAATGCCTAAATCAAAGTTTACATATTGTTCAACACCATAAGCTTTTAACAAGTCATAAATCTCAGCTAAATTTGCCAGAGCGTTACGACTTTTCTCATTACTGATCATTTTAGCAGCTTCTTGCAGCATTTCTTCACGACCGTGTAAGACAGGAATTTGCTGTAACATGGTTTGCACCGATTTGCTCAAGCCACTTGCTGACAATATTTCGCCAAGACCAACTAAATCACGATTTAACATCGCTTGCTTAACCTGATGGCGCTGCTGGTTGGATAAACCGCAATCTTCCATAATCCCATTAATGATATCCACTTGACCTAAACTAATTTGAAAATTCTGCAGGCCAGACTCAAGCATGGCTTCAATAGCCAAGGCTATAATTTCAGCGTCGCCGGTTGGTCCTGGGACCCCCATCAGCTCAACTCCAGCCTGGTAAAACTCACATTGACGCCCAGCCTGGGCCTGCTCATAACGAAATACATTGGTCAAGTAAAATAATTTTAAGGGCGAAACATTTTCGCGCAAACGAGTCGCTGCAACACGAGCGATTGGAGTCGTCATATCTGGCCTTAGTGCTAAAATGTGATTATTACGATCAAAGAATTTAAACATATATTGCTGCATGTCACAGCCTGTGCCAACATTAAGGGTTTCTAGATATTCGATGGTAGGCGTAATCACTTCATCATATCCCCACCGAGCAAACATATTGGCAAGTGCCGCTTCAATGACCCGTTTACGGCTGGCTTCACGCGGCAAAAAATCTCTTGTCCCATAGGGAATTTGTGGTACAAAATCATTCTGATTCATGAAAACACTCCATTCTACAACTTGGTATCATTATTCTGTTCATCTAAGCGCATTAAAATTGCTTTATACCCGTCCGCGCCATAATTTAAGCAGCGTTTTACCCGGCTGATCGTGGCTGTACTTGCACCTGTACGCTCAACAATGACATCATAAGTATGTCCGTGCTTAAGCATGCGGGCAACTTCCAACCGTTGGGCTAGAGATTTCAATTCGCCTATTGTGCAAATATCCTCAAAGAACTGATAACACTCTTCTTCGTTTTGTAACAATAATACTGCCCTAAATAATTGGTCAGTTAGCTCATCTTTAAGTTTAGGATTAACGGGCATAGGTTTCACTCCTTATCCTGCTCAGGTTGATTATTGGTATTTTATTTCGCTTAACTTTAACCTTTTCCTGCTTTATTTCTTTAACTTATGAAATTATCTGCCATTTAATTCATATGAGCACAAAAAATGCTTGTAAAATTTGGACATTCATTATATAATTTAATTAGATAAATTATCCCCTAATAATAATTATCTAGAAATGGGGTGATTCCATTGAAGGAGTCAGCCATAACCAAGTCGAAGCGTTAACCTCCCCCTTAAACCATTTCTGCAACCTGATCATGTGACAAATTTTAAACCCGTGGACTTTCATTTGAAAGCTCCACGGGTCTTTTTGCTTCACCATAAATCGATTTTTCCGTCAAAGAAACTGGTGCAATAACTGCCAACCTAAACACTTTCGGTGCAAGTATTCCCTATCAGCACCTCCTCGTATGCATATTTTAATAAAAAAAGAAGCCTCCGAAGAGACTTCTTAATCAATCACAACCGCTGCACCGCTTTTTTTGTTTTTTCCTGGTTTCAGCATCATTGCCGGGATGACAGCAGCAAAGGAAATTAAGGCAAGCACTAAGTAGGCATCATCAAATGCAAAAATATAAGATTGACGCTGGGCTAAACTGCTAACAATCGTCAGAGCCTTTAGTTTTGCAATAACCCAAGTATTGCCAAAGTGCAAAAATTTCTGCTGATAGGCATTGATTGCCTGATTTGCGGCGCTTGAAGCATTATTGATATTCTCGCCAATAGTATGAAGATGGAAAATTTGCCGATTTTGCAATACAGTGGTCAAAATTGCAATTCCCATTGAACCACTGATCTGCCGAACAGCATTATTTAACGAAGAAGCCCGATTGATCTTGTCAAACGGCACACTATTCATCCCTAATACCGTAACTGGCATAATAAATAGGCCTAAGCCCAGACCTCTCACCATCATTAAAAGCATTAGCGTATGGTCCGCGGTATCAAGGTCAACATACATTAAAGGCAACGACCCTAGAGTAAGTAAAATAATTCCCAACACCACAACAGGCTTGGCACTAAATTTGTCTGCAAGTTTGGCTGCTATCGGCATAGTTAGACCAGCTGCCGCAGCTGAAGGAAAGAGCAGCATACCAGTCTGCATGGCGGTACAACCGCGCATATTCTCAAGAAAAAGAGGCATCAAAAATATTCCACCATATAAGCCAATGGTACCAATAAAGGTAACCAGGGTACTCAGTGAGAAATTCCAGTCTTTAAACAGTGATAAATCAAGGATTGGTGTGTCATGATTAAGTTCAATAAAGACAAATAAGATCAAATTGACAGCTGAAATATAAAAAAGAGTAAGAATGTAAGCAGATGTCCATCCCTCATCCGTACCTTTGCTCAGTGCCAGCAATAAGCAGAATAAACCGATTGCTGAGGTGGCAAACCCACCAAAATCAAATTTATGTCCACGATTCACAGGAGCTTCCCTAAGCACCAAAGTCGCTAAGACATAGCCTATAACACCAATTGGAATGTTGATTGTGAAGATTAACCGCCAGTCCAAATATTCTACAAAATAGCCACTCAGCGTAGGTCCGACTGCTGGTGCGACCATAGCAGATATCCCCCAAATTCCCATCGCCATATTCCGCTCTGCCAGCGGAAATACTTGATAAACAATAGACATTGTTACTGGAATAATCATCCCGCCGCCCAAAGCCTGAATAATCCTAAAAACAATCATAGAATCATTGCTCCAGGCTGCTCCGCATAAAGCTGACCCGAAAACAAATATGGCCAAACTGAATAAGTACATACGCCGATTGCCTAATACATCACAAAAATAACCTGTGGTTGGCTGGATAACACCCATTGTCAGCATATAGGCTGTTAATATCCATTGGGCCTGATCGGTGTCTACCGCAAAGACAGCCATCATCTTAGGGACAGCTACATTGACGATACTAGTATCCAGGATACTCATAAATCCCCCAATAATGGTTACACCTAATGCCCACCACTTGTAGTTGTCATCAGTAATCAGAAGACTAGGGATTTTCATGGTTTTCCACCCCTAATCCAATTTAATTTTTATGTAGGCTGACATCCCGGGTCGAAATATCACATCACTATTTTCCGGTAAGGAAATCTTTACAGGAATGCGCTGCGTAACTTTAGTAAAATTATTAGAAGAATTCTCGGTAGGAATAAGAGCAAACACAGAATTAGCCGCTGTGCCGATATCGTAAATAGTACCAGTAAAGGTACGGCCTGGGTAGCCATCAATAGTATAATCCACTTGCTGGCCTACTCTAAGCTTACCAATCTTTGTTTCTTCAATGCGGGCATTGACCCACACATCTTTTAAATTTGTAATGGAGAACAAAGGTTGTCCGGTTATAACCACTTCACCGGAGTTGACCGACTTTAAGGCAATCGCACCACTAATCGGTGCCGTAATTGTTGTTTCTCCAAAAGTGAGCCGGGCTGCTTCCAGTGCTGCCTCAGCTTGTTTGACTTGAGCCGCCGCTGCCCGAACCGCTTCTTCACGTGATCCAGTTACAGCCAGTTCCAGTTTCTCGCTGGCCGCATTCTGAGCCTGACGACTGGCATTGACAGTTTCTTGAGCCACACGGTAAGCTGTTTCGGCACTATCCCGCTGTGCCACACTAACAGCACCTTCATTGTACAATTTCTGCATACGCTGATAATTCAGTGTTGCATTATCCAGGCTGGCTTTAGCTTGATCGGTTGCAGCCTGGGCCTGCTCAACACCGGCTTTAGCTTGATTGATTTCCTGCGGCCTGGTTCCATTAACAAGCTCATCATAGTGTGCTTTTGCGGCAACCAGAGCAGCTTCAGCCTGAGCCCTTACTGCAGCAGCATCTCTGGCATCAATGCGGGCTATAATTTGACCAGCTTGTACCGTATCGCCCTCTTTTACTAATACTTCGGATAACCGTCCGGAAATCTTTGCCCCCACCGTCACGATGGTTCCGCTCACCCGGGCATCATCAGTTGATACATATTTGCTGGTTTGATACCACCACCAGCCGCCGCCCACTAAACCAACCATTAAGAAGACGACTAACAGCCTAATCATAACCTGCTGTTTTTTGCCATTATTTGTATTACTTTCTGCTTGCATCCTAACCCCTCCAAATAGCAACTGACCAAATAGTCACATACGCATAAAAAAATTATTGAGCTACTCCGTAAAAGAAAATATCAGCAATGTTATTTGCACTTGTTTCAACATTTGCGTCAACAAATTTATTGTAAACCATTGTGACAACAACACTGAACAATGCATACGATACCTTTGAAGCATCGCATTCTTTAATAATGCCTTGCCGAATCCCTTCATTAATGACAGTTTCCAGCAACCCAATGGTATCTTTGAAACGCTGCGCATATTTATCCCTTTGCTCTTGGCTAAAAGCCGAATACCCCTCACTGCCTAGCCCCCGGACCTCATGCATGAGAACCCGCCATAAATCCGCATTGGCCAAATAAAATTGTAAAAACAACTTGATCATAGCTCTAAGCTTCTCTAACGGTTGTAATTCAGCTGTCGCCACTTCGGACAGGGATTGCTCAAACGGAGTACTACGCTCTTTAATTAGCGTATAAAACAGCTGTTCCTTATTAACGAAATAGTTGTATACCGTACCTTTTCCAGTATCGGCTAAAGCAATAATCTCATCAACAGTGGCCCGATGAAAGCCTTTACGGGAAAAAACAATATATGCCGCTTCCAGTATTTGCTGGCGTTTATTCCTTGAATCTACTACAGTTCCCTTCCCCCGGCTTTGAATCATAATTACCTCCCCAAAATATATAGCAATTTTAATTATAGAAAGTCCCTGAATTACTGTCAATCTATTTCATCTGAAAAGACGCTAAGATTGGCTTTTAACCTAAACACTCACGCATAACCCGCATAATATTCTTAGTAAAAATTTTTTCAATTTCTTCCTCTCGGAACGAGTGTTGCATTAAAGCCTGCACCAGTTTATCAATTTCTCCGATATTGGCAATTTCCAAATTAGGTTCAATTCCGTCAAAGTCCGATCCCAGTGCAAGCACATCAATTCCCCCGGTGTTGCGAATATGTTTGATATGCTGAACAATATCCTCGACACGGCTGATTGGACTGGTGCCCAAAAAACTATTGGCAAAATTAATCCCCATAACACCGCCTTTTTCTGCTAGCGTTTTAATCATCGCATCATCAAGATTGCGTGGATGAGCAGTGATGGCACGAGCGTTAGAATGTGAGGCAACAAACGGTTTGGCTGAATATTGGGCCACATCATAGAAACCTTGATCAGACAGATGGGATACATCAATCAGCATATTAAGCCTGTTCATTTCTGCTACAACTTCCTGCCCAAATGGGGTAAGTCCTTGGTGCTGACATTCTGGCAGGCAGTTAGGATAGCCAATTTCATTAGGATAGTTCCAGGTCAGTGTCATAAGACGAACCCCTAACCGATGAAACATCCGTAAATTACTCAGTTTACCATGAATAACCCCACCTTCTTCAATGGTGAGAAAGGCAGTTATTTTGTTAGATTTTTGATTAAGCTCAAACTCTTGCATACAAGTAGCAATTTGAATCAAATCCTGATTTTTCTCTATTTCGCGGTAGAAGCAGTCAATCATTCCTAAACAGTCTTCAAGCGGATTTTCGGTTGCTTCTAAATTAATATACATCGCAAAAAATTGAGCGAGTGAATTGGCTTTTGCTAACTTCTGAAGATCGACATGAAGATTGTTTGCCTTTAAGCCGCCTGCATGTGCCTGTGTGAGCTTATATAACACCGAAATGGTATCACAATGTAAATCAATCAGTTTCATCATACTCCTCCTATTCATTACTCAGCTATCTATATATATTTTTGACCCCAGTAGTAATATCCTTTCATCATTCATATCTATTTACGAAAGGAGGATGTTGATGAAAGTTCTTTATATAAAACGAAATATTCTTCTCCCTTTATTGTGCGCATTATTGCTGATCAGTGCAATAGTCGCAAATGCAATTGCATCCTCGCAGCCATTATCAGGCAAAACCATCATTGTAGATGCCGGCCACGGCGGTGTTGATTCAGGGGCCAATCGCCCCGGTGTCATTGAAAAAGATATTAATTTGGCAATCAGCCTCCAACTTAGAGACGTGCTGACTTCCTATGGAGCCAATGTCATCTTGTCGCGTGAAAGCGACATTGACTTAAGCAAAAAATGCGATAATCCACAAGTCAAAGGACGTTATCACCGTGATTTAGCAGCGCGAGTTGAGCTGGCCGAAGAATCGAACGCTGATATCTATATCAGTATCCATGCCAATGTCAGCACAAATCCACGCCGTAAAGGCCCGGAATCTTTCTACTATGTCAAGTCAGCGGACGGAAAACGATTAGCCAATTTAATCCAAAGCGAATTTTCACAAATGGCTATCGCGCAAAAGACCGCCAACCCTGGCGATTATTTTGTATTGCGCCGCAACAATGCAGCTGCTGTACTAATTGAAGTTGGTTATATTACAAACCTGCCTGAACGCGCTTTGCTTCAATCTGCTGATTATCAACAAAAGCTTGCCCAAGCTATCAGTCGAGGTATATGTGCCTATTATTCTGTTGTGCCAACTACCGTCAATCGCTTTTGGACACCAGATAACAATGCTGGTCTGTAAGCAGAGCCAGCGTTGTTATTTCCTAATGCTTAGTTACTTCTCTGCAAGCCTAAATCACAAAGTGACAGGAGCTCTTGCTAACTTTTTCAAGTTTACATAATAACTTAAATATTGTATTATTATTTTATGCGTCACAACGTTAGTCAAATAAGGTCACCCCTTTATGAGCGGTGGCATCATTAGGAGGTTGCTCAATGTTTAAGTACAAATCGCCGCTTGCAGTTGCCTTGCTCCTTACGATATCCGTTACTTTTACCGCCCCGGCTTCGGCTTATGCCTCGGCGTTGGACAACCTATTAGCTCAAACAACGAATTCGTCTACAACGAATACAGCTAGTTCTTCATCCGGTACTGGCGTATTTGATATCTTAATAGGCTTACTGCTGGGTAAATTCATCGGCAATATTTCCAGCAAAAGTAATGATGTATCCAACGTACTAGGTCTTAATTCCAGTAAAACTGCCACTGAGACAACAGTTTCAGGTAATGCGCTGATTGATACCGGTAAAAAGTATATGGGAGTCCCTTATGTATGGGGCGGAACAACGCCAGACGGCTTTGATTGTTCAGGTTTTACACAATATGTCATGAAACAAAATGGGATTACCATCCCTCGTACAGCTGCCGAACAATTTGCTGCTGGTACTTCAGTCGATAAGAGTAAGTTAAAAGTCGGTGACTTAGTATTCTTCACGACCTATAAACCAGGCGCATCCCATGTCGGCTTCTATATGGGTAATGGACAGTTCCTTCATGCCAGCTCCGCAGCCCAACAAGTAACAACTTCATCCCTAGATGAACAATACTATGTAGATCATTACATCGGAGCACGCCGCTATTAAGCTGCATGAGACAAGGCCAATCCTTATAAGGATTGGCCTTGTTCTTTATTCAAATACATTTTTAATTTGTTTAAAGGTTTCCTTGTTATCACAAATTTTTTCTTCACTGCCTAACACACAAAGATAATTTTCTTTCATGGCGCTATCAATCAAATCAGCCAATTTCTGAATGTCGCCCTGCCGGGTACTCAGCACCTCATTCCGTTCTTGCTGAATAATTTCCTGGGTAATCTTGCGAATGTAGCATTCAGCAGCAACATCGCCCTTCATCTGCGGTGTAAGCGGCGTGTCCAGCTGGCTCATTGTACCAATAATATACTTAGTCATTTCACGCTCACTTACGTCAAATTTCCGCAGATATTCAGGCGTTTGATCATACACCGTCAAAGTTTCGCATAAGTTAGGGTCACGGTAAGAGCCTAATACCATATTCCCGTTGCGTCGGAACTGGGCAAAGGCACCATAAGCCCCACCTTGCACCCTGATCTTATTCCAAAGATAATCATAACGCAAGATGGTTTCCAATACTTTCAGACTGCCATGATAGTTGTAGCCCAGCTTCCGGAAATTAGCACCTTTCGCTACATACTGCACTTTTCCTGAGGTCATTAAGCCTTCGTTTAATGCCTCAACCTGGAAGTTATATTCTTGTTTTTCAACAGCCTTCTGTCCTAGATACTCGCAAAATCCAGAGAAAGCTTGCTGGAACTGTGGATATTGTTCTTCTTCAACCGTTACGCTGACAGTGAGATTGGCTTTGTTAAAAATCAGCTCAGCTGCTTCACTAAGGCTGCTGCTGATTTCTGCCACTTTATTGTCAAAATTCTTTTCTAAATCCACCATAAACTCATAAAAAGTCAGCATACCCACTTCATTATATTTGGATGACGGCGAAAAGTAGGATAATACTCTGCCTGCTGCAACCTGTTGAGCATTACGCAGCAAGAACATGGACAGAGTGGATTTGACTTGCTGAACCAGTTCCTTAAGCCGTTTTTTATCAGTAAAACTGCTACGGGTAGCAATCTGTCCTACCAAATCAAACATTTTCGGCAGTTTGCTGACCAACGCCTTGGATTTAATTCGAAATTTAGGATAATAAATATCATCATTATCATTCTCGGTATAAGCAAGAACATCGTAAATAATGCCGCCGGTATGAATATTGATTTCATTGGCCAATTCACTATATTCATGCTTTTCAGTAGAAAGCTTGCCTAAGAATTCAGCTAACAAATAAGCATAAGGAATCTTACTCTGAGGTATGCCGCCAGCATCAAAATAGATATTGACATAGGCAATCTGATTGGTAACAATGGGGTGAAATAATACCTGAATCCCCTGCTCTTCCCGCTCAGTAAGAATGAGCTGTTCCGACTTAGCGTCAATATCAGCCAAATTAAGCAGAGGAATTACCGCCAAGGTTTCCGGTGAATCAGGTGTTTCCTGCCTTATTTTCAGCGCCTGGGTCTGTTTGATGAGTTCCTCAATTTCTGTTGCCGAAAGCTTACTCTTATAGTTAGCCATATGTTCTTTAATTTCTTTGCTTTTTTGTTCAGCCATCCCTTGCTGCGGTTTCAAAACAACCAATGTCTTATGGGTATTCTCCAGCAGCCGTTCTTTAATTAACTGTTCAAAATAGTTACTGGTTAAGGCTGACTTCACTTTCTTTAAAGCCGCTTCATACTCTAAATGTAAAAATGGACTTTCATCATACAGCCAGCTATTCATGCATTTGATATTATAGACCAGCCCTTTGGGACTGCGGCCAAAATCTGCTTCCCGCAATTTAAATTCCATCAAATTAATCGAAGCTTCAATAAGCTTTTTATCAATTCCATCGGCAACGAGTTTTTCCAGTGTATCGACAATAATTTTTTCAAATTTGTCTTTATGTTCCTCATTTGAGCCGCTGACAATCACACTAAATGTAGGCTGAAGAATACTATCACTGAAAATACTCAGCACATCTTTGCCAATCTCAGCATCAATCAGCGCTTTCTTTAAGGGTGCAGCCTGAGTACGTAACAATAAATGTTCTAAAATTTGAAACGACAACGTCTTTTCCGGTTCTGTCGCCTTGCCGACAATGAAATTTAAGCTGAGAAAAGTTTTATCTTGAGCTTGTTCGTTCGGAGAAATAGGATATTCGCCTACCGATTCCACCTTATTGTTAAACAGCTTCTGTTCATTCACTGCGGAATCTGTTTCAATCTTATCGAAACTAGCCAGATATTCTAAATCGATAAACGCTAACTTTTCAAGAATATCCAGCTTTCCATAAAGATAGATGTAGCTATTGGATGGATGATAAAGCTTGCGGTGAAACTCTTGAAAACCTTCCTGAGTTAATTCAGGAATGACATCTGGATCACCACCTGATTCAAACCCATAAGTTGTATCAGGAAACAATGAAGCCAAGATTTCTTTATCAAGGATGGCTTCAGGTGATGAAAAAGCACCTTTCATTTCATTATAGACAACACCCTTATAGGTAAGTTCAGCATCTTTGTCTTCGAGTTCATAATGCCAGCCTTCCTGCATAAGAATCTCAGGATATTTATAGATATTTGGAAAAAACACCGCATCCAGATAGACATCCATCAAATTATGAAAATCTTTATCATTGCGGCTTGCGACTGGATACATGGTCTTGTCCGGAAAAGTCATGGCGTTTAAGTAGGTATTAAGCGAGCCTTTGATTAATTCAACAAAGGGCTCTTTCATGTTAAATTTGCGCGATCCGCATAAGACGGAATGTTCTACGATATGAGCCACTCCTGTACTATCTTCCGGTGGAGTCCGGAAAGTCACCGAGAACACTTTATTATCATCTTCATTGGCGAGATATAACAGGCGGGCTCCACTTTTCTCATGATAAAACAGATATGCCATAGAATTAATCTCATTAAGTTTCTTTTCTTCAATAAGCTTAAACCCATGATAGTTCTTCTCTAACTGTAAGGTCATTGTGTAATACCCTCTCTTTCGGTACTTCAAATTTAACTTTACCAACAATCATCAATAATTTATGAGGAACTGGATCAGGTTATCATATCATGCCGGCACAGAACTCTATGCCAATCATTATATGATAACCTGATCATTTAAATTATAGTCGTCTGATAAGTCCCAAATCAAAGAGCGTTAAACTATACATATTCCTGCCAAGGCATTTTGGATAAAACGTAAATCACCATGGTAATTGCGATGGCAAATTTGACAATCAGCCCGATAATCTGCCCTTTAATGACACTGTGAGCGACCCGACTCGCCTGCATGGAATCTTTGCTTTTCGTATATTCAGCTAGGTAACTGCCACTAAATCCACCACATATAGCTCCCGCAATCGAACCGATTACCGGCAAAATTCCTGTACCAATGATTCCGCCGATGATACTGCCAAAAAAGGCGGCTGCAATAGCCCTTTTAGAGGCCTGCTCCTTTTTTGCACCCAATGCGCCGGCAACAGACTCGACGATTTCACCGCAAATCAGCGCACCTAGTAAAATAAGCAGCATTGTAACATTTATATGCGCAAAATCGCCAAAATAGGCATAAGCAACCGCTGTAATAAAAATCAATAGATTGCCAGGCATGCCAATTAATGTAAAACTAACGCCAACAAACAACATGAGAATAACAACCAGATTAACTAGCAAAAATGAATATTCCATCACTCATATCTCTCCATGCCTTCTGTAGTATTGTTATTATTCTCCAAAATTCAACATCTTACCTCTAAATTCGTACAGCATAAAAAAATATGTTCCACATTTGATCATGTGGAACATATCTAAAAAATAAATTAATGATTACGTTTAATAGCTCGATGAGCAATATCGGTACGATAATGCATGTCAATAAACTTAATTTCTTTAACGGCATGATAAGCCTTTTCAACAGCGTCCAGAATAGTCGGTGCTGTCGCCGTAATGCCAAGTACTCTCCCGCCATTTGTGATAATGGTATCTTCTTTAAGAGCGGTGCCGGCCTGAAAGACTAACGCTCCATGTTGTTCAGCAGCAGTAATTCCAGTGATAGCATCGCCTTTTGCATAGCTACCAGGATAACCACCGGCTGCCATGACAACACATACAGCAGCTTTTTCTTCCCAGCTGACTTCGATATCTGCAAGTTTTCCATCCACGCAGGCTTCCATTACGGTTACTAAGTCACTAGCCAGCAAAGGCAGTACAACCTGGGTTTCAGGATCCCCGAATCTTGCATTAAATTCAATCACTTTGGGGCCATTTTCATTGATCATTAACCCAGCATATAAGCAACCACGATATATTCTACCTTCAGCCCGCATTGCATCAACTGTCGGTTGCAGAACCTGCTGCTTGATCTGTTCTAAGATGTCAGCAGTAACAACCGGAGCTGGTGCATAAGTACCCATACCGCCTGTATTAGGACCTTGATCCCCATCGAAAGCCCGTTTATGATCTTGTGCAGAAATCATTGGAACAACAGTATACCCATCAGTGAATGCCAGCAAAGAAGCCTCTTCCCCTGTTAAGTACTCTTCAATAACTACCCTGCTGCCAGCCAAACCAAAAGCCTGATCACGCATAATCATATCAACAGCTGCAAGAGCTTCGTCTAAGGACATCGCCACGACGACACCTTTGCCAGCTGCTAAACCGTCAGCCTTTACAACCACCGGAGCACCAATTTTCACAATATAATCCTTGGCTGATTCAGCATCGGTAAACACTTCAAAATTAGCGGTTGGTATCTGATATTTTTTCATTAACTCTTTAGCAAAGGCCTTTGAGCCTTCCAATTCAGCGGCTGCCTGAGTCGGTCCAAAAATTTTCAAAGCTTGTTTATCAAAAGCATCGACTATCCCATTGGCTAATGGCATTTCCGGCCCTACAACCGTTAAGTCAATGTGATGATTGATCGCAAAATCCACTAAAGCCTGATTGTCAGCTAGATTAAGGTCTATACATTCGGCAATTTGACTAATGCCAGGATTTCCCGGAATACAGTATATTTTCTCCACTCGTGGGCTCATAGCCAGCTTCCACGCTAAAGTATGTTCGCGGCCGCCACCGCCAATTACTAAAATTCGCACAAAATCACTCCTTAACAGGGATGAATCTTAATGTTTAAAATGTCTCATTCCAGTGAATACCATCACAATCCCATGCTCGTTGGCTGCAGCAATTGACTCCTCATCTTTCACTGAACCGCCTGGTTGAATGATGGCTGTAATACCAGCCTTAGCAGCCGTATCCACGGTATCACGAAACGGGAAAAATGCATCTGAAGCCAATACTGCACCTTTTGCCTTATCGCCAGCTTGTGACAATGCAATCTGAGCCGAACCTACCCGATTCATTTGACCTGCGCCCACGCCATAAGTCTGATTCTCGCCAGCTACCACAATGGCATTGGATTTTACATGCTTAACAATTTTCCAGGCAAATAGCAGTTGTTTCCATTCTTCAGCAGAAGGCTGATGCTGCGAGACTACTTTCAGATCGCTCTCCGAAACGTCCGCTTGATCTAAACTTTGAACCAGCATTCCGCCCGAAACCTTTTTGACATCCAGACTATTCATTTTAGCGGCTGGCTGCATATCAATTGTAAGCAGTCGGATATTCTTTTTCTGGGTCAGGATGTCTAAAGCTGCCTGATCATACCCTGGAGCTACAACGGCTTCAATAAAAATACTGCTGATTTGTTCGGCAGTCGCTTGATCGACAATCCTATTTAGAGCAATAATACCGCCAAAAGCTGAAACAGGATCGGCCTGATAGGCTTTACTATAAGCGGCTGCAATAGTTTCACCAATGCCAGTACCGCAAGGATTAGTATGCTTAATAATGGTCACTGCCGGTTGATCAAACTCAGTAACAATGGCATATGCGGCTTCAATATCAGCAATATTATTAAACGATAATTCCTTGCCATGAAGCTGCTGAGCATTTGCAATGCCAGGTCCGGCATAATATTTTTCCCGGTAAAAAGCTGCCTGCTGATGAGGATTTTCACCATAACGCAAATCCTGTACCTTTTCTAACACAAGGTGCATACTCTGAGGAAATGCACCTTCGCCAAGTTGTCCAGACAAATATTGGCTGATATAAGCATCATACTCAGAAGTATGATTATAAGCCTCTTGTGCCAGCGCCATCCGAAACTGATCAGCAATAGCACCAGTCTCTTCTAGCTGGCGGATAATTTCAGCATAGCGCTGCGGATTGACCACAACCGATACATAGTTAAAGTTTTTTGCGGCAGCTCGAATCATCGCTGGTCCACCAATATCAATGTTCTCAATAGCATCAGCTAATGTCACGTCTGGTTTAGCGATCGTTTGACGGAATGGATAAAGATTGACAACGACCATGTCAATCCCTTGAATATGATGCTGCTGCATAGCAGCAACATGAGCTTCATTATCCCTGATTGCCAATATTCCCCCATGAATATAGGGATTTAGCGTTTTAACCCGTCCGTCCATGATCTCAGGAAAGCCGGTAACATCACTGACATAAGTGACTGGGATGCCAGCCTCACGCAGTGTTTTCATGGTACCGCCAGTTGAAATGATTTCAATACCAAAACTATGCAGTTTTTGAGCAAATTCCACAATACCAGTTTTGTCAGATACGCTGAGTAACGCACGTTTTATATTCATTCTATCCTCCACTATCCTAGGCTGATTTCCCTGATCAACCAACCTAATCATTTTTCCGGTCAACTACCTTAACCATTCGCCCTTCAATCTGCAATTTGTTTTCGATATAAAGCTTGATTGCCTGCGGATAGATGACATGTTCTTGCTGTAAGATCCGTTCAGCTAAGGTTGACGGAGTATCATCAGGCAGTACCGGCACGGTCTGCTGTAAAATGATTGGACCGCTGTCCATTCCTTCATCAACAAAATGCACAGTGCAGCCTGACACTTTTGCCCCATAATGAATGGCTTGTTCTTGTGCATGCTTGCCTGGAAAAGCAGGTAATAAGGATGGATGAATATTCATAATCCGATTGGCAAATGCATGAACAAAATACGGGCTGAGAATTCTCATAAATCCAGCTAGAATGACCAATTCGACTTGGTGCAGCTTTAATTCAGTGACTAAAGCCTGCTCAAATTCCTGCTGGGTTTTATACTGTTTCCGGTCCACACACACGGCTGTCAAATTCAAATCAACAGCCCGTTTTAGCGCATTGGCATCAGGCTTATCACTAATAACAACCCCAATTTTGGCTGCCAGTTTACCTGTCGAGATGGCATCAATAATTGATTGTAAATTACTGCCGCGTCCGGAGGCCAAAATCCCCAAAACTGTTGTTTCAGCCACCAAATACGCCTCCTTTGAGGATTACCTCCTGGCCTCCAGCCACGACTTTACCGATCACATAGCTTTTCTCATCACGTTCGGCCAGATTTGCCTGAACAGCCGCAACGTCTTCAGCTGCTACCACAACAATCATGCCAATACCCATATTGAAAGTCCGGTACATTTCAGGCCAGGCCACTCCGCCCCATTCTTTTAGCAATTCAAAGATAGGTGGCTTTGGCCAAGTCGTTGTATCGATTTCTACTGAACATTCTTCCGGCAGCACGCGTGGAATATTATCATAAAAACCACCACCGGTAATGTGAACCATTCCCTTAAGATCAAACGAGTTGATCAAGGGCAAGCAGGTTTTAGGATAAAGCTTTGTTGGGGTCAGAAGTTCTTCTCCTAAGGTTTTACCTAACTGATCGATATACGCATCAGCAGAGAATTGTTTTACATCAAAGCAAATTTTCCGTACCAAAGAATAACCATTTGAATGTAATCCACTGGACGGCAGACCTAAAAGCACATCGCCAGGTTTAATGGTATCGCCGGTGATAATGCGTGGTTTATCAACAATCCCTACCGCAAAGCCAGCAATATCGTATTCGCCTTCGGGATAGAATCCTGCCATCTCTGCTGTTTCTCCGCCAATCAGAGCACAGCCGGATTCTTTACAGGCTTTTGCAACACCGCTGACCACAGCGGCGACTTTTTCCGGTTCTAACTTACCTACAGCCAAATAATCTAAAAAGAAAAGAGGCTCAGCCCCTTGAACCAAGATATCATTGACACACATTGCCACAGCATCCTGGCCAATAGTATCATGACGATCCAATAAAAATGCCAGGCGCAGTTTAGTGCCAACCCCATCAGTACCGGAAACCAGTACTGGCTGGCTGTACTTCTGGATATTGAGGGCAAATAAACCACCGAAGCCGCCAATATCCCCCAAAACTTCCGGCCGATAGGTTGAACGAACATGCTGCTTCATTAGGTCTACAGCACGATTACCGGCATCAATGTCAACCCCTGCCTCACGATAAGTCAGCTGCTTATTATCCGTGTTCTCTATAGTCATTGACTTTCCCCCATTCGGTCGATTCAGTCTACTTTATTTCCCGGGACATACGTTCTTCAAATACATATTTATTGCTTGAACAGGAATCCTCCCCTGGTACGGCAGCCGGATATTCACAGCTAAAGCAAGCATGACACATATCTTCACTTCTTATTTTTCCTACTGAATTCCAAAGGCCTTGGAGAGATAAAAAGTGCAGCGAATCAGCACCAATATATTCTTTGATTTCTTCGACTTGCTTAGAAGCGGCAATCAGCTCCTTGCGTATCGAGGTATCAATACCATAGTAGCATGGATACCCAATAGGCGGCGAGCTAACACACATATGCACGGCAGTTGCCCCTGCTTCTTTTAGCATCCGAACTATTTTTCCACTAGTAGTACCGCGAACAATGGAATCATCCACCATAATGACGGATTTACCTTTGACCACTGATTTTACGGCATTTAGTTTTAACCTGACTCCCAAATCGCGCTTTTTCTGTTCAGGCTGAATAAAAGTACGACCAATGTAGCGATTCTTCATCAAGCCTTCCATGAACGGGATACCGGACTCATAGCTAAAGCCAAGAGCAGCCGTTGTCCCTGAATCTGGAACTGAAATCACAATATCACCTTTGAAGCCGCTTTCTTTCGCTAATGTCCGGCCCATTTCAAAGCGAGTTGCATGAACACTTTGACCATCAATCACACTATCAGGACGGGCAAAATAAATATATTCAAATATACATAATGCACGGCGGTCACTTGGTGCAAAACGATAAGATTTCACGCCATGATCATCAATGACAACCATTTCACCTGGTTCAATATCACGAACAAATTCGGCTCCAACCGTGTCTAGTGCACAGGATTCAGATGCCAATACCCAGCCGTCTTCAAGTTTACCAAGGCAAAGTGGACGGAATCCATGCGGATCACGCACACCAACCAGCTTATCCTCTGTCATGAGTACCAGACAGTATGCGCCTTGAATTTTATTTAAGCTATCCATGATTTTTTCTTCAATAGAATGATTGCGGGAACGGGCAATCAAATTTACAAATACTTCACTGTCGATGGAGGTCTGAAAAACACTGCCTGATTGTTCAAGCTCAGCGCGCAATTCACGGGCATTGGTTAAATTGCCATTGTGAGCAAGGCTAATATGCCC
Source organism: Sporomusaceae bacterium FL31 (assembly GCA_003990955.1). Classification (GTDB taxonomy): domain Bacteria; phylum Bacillota; class Negativicutes; order DSM-1736; family Dendrosporobacteraceae; genus BIFV01. The sequence continues at coordinate 55,985 of BIFV01000015.1, read as the reverse complement.
CCCTGCATAGGTAACCATTAACGGTTGTGTATTGGCTAATAGACTGGAGCCAGTTGTTGAATAGCGGACATGGCCAATCGCAATATGTTGGTTATCCATATGCGGCAATTGATGGCGGAACACTTCATTGACCAATCCCATGCCACGATGAAGATCCATCCAGGATCCATCTGTTATCGCTATCCCAGCACTTTCCTGACCGCGATGCTGTAATGCATATAAGCCCCAGTAGGTAAATAATGAAACATCCTCCCGCCGGGAAAAGATCCCAAAAACGCCGCACTCTTCTTTTAATTTATCCAGTGCGATATCGATCATAGTACCTCTCCTGTTAGGCGCAGCAATACTTCCTTATACGCTTCTTCAACATTGCCCAAATTCCGGCGGAATCTGTCCTTATCCAGTTTCTCACCTGTTTTACTATCCCAAAAACGGCAAGTATCTGGTGAAATTTCATCTCCCAGCATGACTTCGCCTTGATGCAAACCAAATTCAAGTTTAAAATCAATTAGTTCCAAATCTTTTTCTTTGAGATAGTTAGTCAAAATCGTATTAATCTTAAGCGCATATTCTTCCATTTTCGCGACTTGTTCTGCTGTGGCCAAGCCTAGTGCTTTAATATGATAATCATTGATCAATGGATCACCAAGATCGTCATTTTTATAGTACATCTCAACAACGGTACAAGGCATTTTGCGGCCTTCTTCCCAGCCAATGCGCTTTGCTAAGCTTCCTGCAGCAATATTACGCACAACAACTTCAACCAGCAAAATTTTTAAACTTTTGACCAGCATTTCACGATCACTTGGCATGCTCACAAAATGATTAGGAATACCTTGTTCACTCAATAGTTTAAAAAAGAATGAGGAAATTCGATTATTCAGAATCCCTTTGTTCAGAATCGTTCCTTTCTTTTCACCATTAAATGCTGTGGCATCATCTTTATAATAAACTAAAACTTCATCCTCATTTGCAGTTGCGAATATTCTTTTAGCTTTACCTTCATATAATGGTTGCTTTTCCATGCGAAATTCCCCCTGTATTTTAGGTTATTGATTTGCCAATACTTTGGCTGCTTTCTCTTCTACTTCGTCAATCATGGCTTGCCGGTGAACAGCTAATTTTTCCTGTACTTCGCTGCTCGCTACACCTAATATTTGCGCAGCAAAGATTGCCGCATTTTTTGCACCATTGACTGCCATAGTTCCTACCGGAATACCAGACGGCATTTGAACAATACTTAAAAGTGCGTCAAACCCGTTTAATGCAGTACTATTGATAGGCACCCCAATAACAGGCAGAGTGGTCAGGCTGGCAACAACTCCCGGTAAATGAGCGGCTGCACCAGCAGCTGCAATAAATACCCTCACGCCGCGATCAGGAGCACTAGTAACAAAGTCATGAACTTTAGCCGGTGTACGGTGCGCTGAAGCTACGATCACTTCAGTTCCAATACCAAACTCTTCTAATAACTTCACAGCTGGCTTCAAAATTGGCCAGTCAGAATCACTTCCCATAATAATTGCAGCTTTCATGCGTTACTCCCCTCTCAACTCTTTTCAATTAAATTCTTTATATTAAGCTCAGATACAATGAGAGTTCTGAGCAAAATTTTCGTAGTTATAGATTTGATTCAGATGGAGTAAAAACTCCATCTGAACCCTTTTATCAATCTGCGAACAATCGTTTAATACTTAACCTTCATTTAAGAAAATAAATCTGGCAATAACCAATACCGCTAAGACATAAATAATCCAATGAACTTCGCGACCACGACCAGTGATCAATTTCAGAAGTGGATAAACGACTAAACCAGCCGAAACACCATTTGCAATACTATAAGTAAACGGCATCAGCACAATGGTCAAAAATGCAGGCAGTGCTTCAGTAAAATCACTAAAATCAATATGACGCACGCCTTCCATCATCAAGGCACCAACAATAATCAAGGCTGGCGCAGTTGCGGCATCAGGAATCAACCCAGCCAATGGCGTAAAGAACAGCGCTAACAGGAACAAGATTCCACAGACAACCGCAGTCAAGCCAGTACGTCCACCTGCACCAACACCGGCGGCACTTTCTACATAGGCCGTAATGGTGCTGGTACCAAGTAATGATCCCAAGCTGACGCCAAAGGCATCTACCAGCATGGCTCGTCCAATACGCGGAAACTTGCCATTTTTGTCCATCAGTCCTGCCTTAGTGGCAGTTCCCACAAGCGTTCCCATGGTATCAAATAATTCAACAAAGGTAAAAGTAAAGATGATGGTCATGAGCCCCATATTCAAAGCTCCAGCAATATCCAGCGCAAAAAAGGCGTTATTGCTGAAATCAGGCATGGCGACCGGTGTGAATCCAGCAGGAATTTTTACAATTCCCATTAGAATTCCAAGAACTGTCGTAGTGATAATACCAATTAACATAGAGCCGCGAACATTACGGGCCATCAGTACGGCAATGAATAATAGGCCGAATAGAGCCAGTAAGACTTCTTTATCTGCTAATTTGCCCATTTCAATAATGGTTTCAAAAGATAGTGGAGTTCCATTACCGTGTGAAGCAACAATTTTTTCTAAGGTTGGCGGAATCAGGGAAAGTCTGATTGACATGATTCCGGAAAGCTTTAAACCGATAATTGTAATAAATAATCCAATCCCCACAGTGATAGCATGTTTCAGTGATGTTGGCATTCCTTCGACCAACAGCTGCCGGACTTGTGTAACAGTGAGCAAAATAAAAATAAGGCCTGATAGAAATACTGCCCCCAAAGCAACTTGCCAAGAAACACCCATACCAATGACAACAGTGAATGCATAAAAGGCATTTAACCCCATACCTGGCGCTAATGCTATTGGATAATTTACAAACAAGCCCATCATGATGGTAACTAAACCGGCACCAATTGAAGTTGCCAGCAGAACCGCGTTTTTATCCATTCCGGCAGATCCCAGAATACTCGGATTGACAAATAATATGTAAGCCATCGTCATAAAAGTTGTAACACCGGCCATTATTTCGGTGCTTACAGTCGTATTACGCTCACGGAGCGAAAAAATTTTTTCTAACATCGTTTGGTCTCTCCTTAAATTATACTGAAAAGATGAGCAAAAACGTTGCAGTAATCAACCACCGTTATTGTAACCAATCACCTCCGATAAAATAATAGCCCGGGCAGGGAATTTCGCATTCTTGTAGTGAGCGAAATTCCCGCCCGGGCTTTTTTCCCAACGGTGTAGTGTTGATACTGCCAACACTTGTACCACTTGGTCGCAGCCACAGCCAGACACTTGTAAAACATGGACAACGTCGGCCATGCGGAACCCTAGGTACACTTTCACTCGTAGTCAGATAATTTACGGTTATCTGGTAGAAACTTTTGAGCCATATCCTCAACATTATACGAGCATCATTAACTTTACTCACTTATAATAGCAGAATACGTCAAAGCCTGTCAATAAAAATGAACTTTAAAACAATTTTTATGAATAATGTTCGGATTTTCTGACAATATAAACAGATTAAAGCAAAGACTGGCTAAACTTTATTGGCAATAATACCTGTTCAGCCAGTCTATCTTGTAATAGATGGTTTTTAATGAGCCGGTTACTGGATGACCTCAGAAAACACATTGCTTAAGCCAGCCAGCCGGACTCGCTCTTGAATTGTCGTAATATCAGTGGTATAAAGCCCCTTTTCCTGCATTCGCTGAAAATATTGCGCTCCGGAGAAAGTGTACTTTAAACTCATTCCTGCATCTGTCTGCATTTGAGCATTCACATGGGCAATGGCATCTCCAATGGCTAGCGTCTCAGGCAAAACCAACAGATCCATCTTTGCCTGGCTGCGGGCAGCATTATGACCAGCTAAAGTCCCGGTCACAATGGCCTCAGTGTGGCCAACCAGCAATCCGGCTTTCTCACCGCAGCAAAATAAATTATCAACTCCTGTAACTTTGAGCGTATTGTCATGGGGTGATAAATCGAAGTAGCGCATAGAATTTCCGACACCGCCTGCATAGGGATCTTCAAAGCGGGCATTCTCAAAACCCGGAATGCTGCGCAGTTTTTCGATTGGATAAAACGGTGTCATGAGCTTGGCATGTCCTGTATCCAGTAAAATGATATTTTCTGCAAATTCTTGCAGCGCATATTGCTGGCAGGCTTTTATCCCCAGTGCATCTGCTTTACGCAAGTGCACCGGGATGGGTATTATGGCTAAACCATAGTCATTAAGCTGCCGTACAATGTTAGAATCCAGTGACTCCTTAAGAAGTTTGCAGGATCCACTCATAGCGCCAGTTGATCCATCCGGTTTTTTGCCATGTTTCTCTTGAATACCAGCGCGTCCGGCAACACTAATCCTTGGACCAAATGCCGGACAGCGAATGATGCACATCGCACAGCCATTGCCATGTTTACTGCAGTTACCCTGCGGCCCAGCCGTACCAGTAGCTTCTACAAAAACATCGCCATAAACTTCATCATCAGCATCAGTAATAACCGAGGTAATCTTGCTCCCTTTCATACTGATATCCCTGACTCTGGCTAGGGTACGATATTCAATTTCGTAGTCCTCAAGCAATTTGCGAACTATTGGTTCGATTTTTGCGACATCATATAAGCTTGCATGCTTATGGCCTGGAAACTCGATATTCTGATGACGCGAACATTGATCGGTTGCCTGAAACAGATCACCACCACCCATAGCAATAGCTTCTTCAGCTGCTGTAAAGCGGCCGTTGTTTCGCATGATTCCGCCAACCAATCCAGTCCCTAAGAGCATATCGGTTCGTTCCAATAGAATCACTTGATCCATACCAGCTTTTTTAGCGGCAATAGCTGCTGCACAACCTGACCAGCCTCCGCCAACCACAACGACGTTCGCCATCTAATCCCTCCAGGCTCTTACTTCTATTTTAGCTTTACAATCAGCTCAACCTCAACTGCACTGTCAATGGGCAGCTCAGCCACTCCGACTGCTGATCTGGCATGAGCACCAGCTTCGCCAAACACTTCAGCTAATAACTCTGAAGCACCATTGATCACTTTAGGCTGATCTGTAAAACCTGGTGCACTATTTACAAACCCAACGACTTTGATGATTTTTTCAATATTGTCTAATGAACCGGCCAAGCTTTTCACGGCAGCTAACGCATTGATGACACAAACTTTTGCGGCATCGTATCCCTGTTCGATGGTAACCTCTTTGCCTAATTTCCCTTTATATTTGATTTGACCATCAACAAAAGGTATCTGTCCCGAAGTATAAATAATATCCCCAACTTGTACTGCAGGAACATAGGCCGCAACCGGCTTAGGAGCCGTGGGAACCACAATGCCCATTTCTGTTAACTTTGCTTCAAAACTCATTCAAAATCCCTCCATCATTTAACCATTTATTAGTTTCTTTAAACATGTCATAAATATACTACCCCTGGCCATTCAATATTGCAAGATGAACTTAGTTAAATATGGAAAACGACGTCCCAGCAACAGCTGAAACGTCGTTCATTATTCATTCCCACTCAATTGTAGATGGAGGTTTAGACGTTACATCATAAACAATCCGATTTACGCCTTTCACTTCATTGACAATACGACGGGAAATATTATCGATAACTTCATAAGGCAGTCGAACCCAATCAGCGGTCATACCATCTTCACTGGATACCACCCTGAGTCCAACAGTATAAGCATAGGTACGCTCATCACCCATAACGCCTACACTCTTCATGGCAGGCAGTACAGCGAATGATTGCCATACTTTACGGTATAAGTCGGCATTCTTAATTTCTTGATGCACAATGGCATCCGCTTCGCGTAATATTTCCAATCGCTCTTCGGTAACTTCTCCGATAATACGAATGGCTAGTCCTGGTCCTGGGAAAGGCTGACGCCAGACAATATCTTCAGGTAAGTTCAGTTCACGTGCCAAAGCGCGCACTTCATCTTTAAATAGATCCCGTAAAGGCTCAACAAGCTTAAACTTCATGTCCTCCGGTAAGCCGCCGACATTATGATGGCTCTTGATTACAGCCGCAGTAGCCGTGCCGCTTTCAATGACATCCGGATACAGCGTGCCTTGTACTAAGAAATCGATTTCTCCCAGTTTAGTAGCCTCTGTTTCAAAAACGCGAATAAATTCGTCACCAATAATTTTGCGCTTTTCTTCCGGATCGGTTACACCAGTCATACGATTCATAAAACGATCTACAACATCAGCATACACTAAGTTCATTTTAAAACCATCGCGGAAGGTTTTCACAACCTGCTCAGGCTCACCTTTGCGCAGGAAGCCATGGTTGACAAACACACAGGTTAATTGATCACCAATAGCCCGATGTACAAGTACAGCAGCTACTGAAGAGTCAATCCCGCCGCTTAGGGCGCAAAGCACACGCTTATCGCCAACTTGTTCACGAATGGACTGGATCGCTTGATCAACAAAGGATCCCATATCCCAATCACCGCTGCAGCCGCAAACATTAAACAAGAAATTGCGCAGCAATTTCATTCCTTCTGGAGTATGTACAACTTCAGGATGGAATTGAACACCATAAATGCGGCGTTTATCATTTGCCATCGCAGCAACAGGCGTATTGTCGGTATGTGCTGTAACAACAAATTCGTTAGGAGGTGTATTGATATAATCGCCGTGACTCATCCAAACCTGAGTTTCACCAGCTATTTCAGCAAACAGCCCCTCATTGCGGTCAACAAGCAGACGGGTATTGCCATATTCCCGGGAAGTAGCATGAGCAACCTCGCCACCTAATAAATTAGCAGTTAACTGCATACCATAGCAAATTCCTAACACTGGAATATCAATTTCAAATACTGCTGCATCACATTTAGGCGCATTTTCACTATATACGCTTGAAGGCCCGCCAGAGAATACAATTCCTTTAGGCTTAAGTGCCCGAATTTTTTCCACAGACGTATTGAACGGCACAATTTCACAATATACGCCGCACTCGCGAATTCGTCTGGCAATTAATTGACTATATTGCCCGCCGAAATCCATAATCAGAATCATTTCATTTTGCTTGCTTTCCATTAAGAGATATCCCCCTCGGTAAAACTAATGTCGACAATATACCATATAATTCTACTTATTGTAAATACTTTTGAGCAGAGTTTCTTTACGTAATTCACGACAGCTGCATTCACCCTTGGCCGAAAGTTTACGAATTGTATCCAGAATAATCCGGCTGATCATAGGTGCATCATCATAAAAAATGTCCTGCAGCTCCTGGTGGGACCATTCCTTAACAAGGCCTTCACCATAATTAACAACAAAATACAGACCGGCAATACAAGCGCCAATTTCTCGCGCTAAGTAAACCTCAGGACAAAGACTCTGACCGACAATATCGGCCTGCCCTTTCATCATAGCAATTTCAGCAGGACTTTCAAAATGACGCCCTTCAGTCACGCCATAAATGCCGCGGGTAAATATTCGTCCTTGATAATGATCTCGCGTTGTTGCAATCAATTGCTCCCTGACTTCAGGACACAGCGCATCTCTCATGACCAATAGGTAACGGCCCTCTAAACCCACGTCTTTGCGCAAAGACAAATCAAGATAATCATCAGGAATTAGAAAGTCGCGCGGATCAAGCAAATGATTGACAGTGCCCACGCCTCCTTCGGCAATGATCCGTTTGACACCCGCTTCGCGCAATGCCCAAAATACCTGACGAGAAGCATCAGCCCGGCTTACACCACTACGCCAGCCGTGCATTTTGCAAGTTAATACTTGCCTGTCGTCAACACTGAACAAACGAAAGGCAGGGCTTAACCCATAAGGTGTTTCAAATTCAAGATCATCTGCTAAGATTTTAACCCCTGGATCATTCGCTCCCAATGGGAAATCACTGGACAACGTCCCTGATCCGCCAATCACCGCAAACTCGGTATTCAGTAAATTCATGTTATCCCCTCTTTAATAGGCTCACGCACCTAAAATCTTTTGATGATAGAATACTCAGTATCCCGTTGGGCTGGAATTTTGCCCGCCGCTCTAATCATGCTGACCATTTTGTCAATAGACATCTGATAGGCAGTACCTGCCGCACGAACTACATTTTCCTCCAGCATAATGCTGCCTAAATCATTAGCACCAAAAGCCAGCGTCAATTGACCAATATTTTGTCCCTGCGTAACCCAAGAGCCTTGAATATGCTTAATATTATCTAAATAAAGCCTGGTTAAAGCCAGTGTCTTTAAATAATCCCAGGCTGATGTCTTTTCGCCGCCTAATTCAGTATTCCCTGGCTGAAAAGTCCAAGTGATAAAAGCTCGAAAACCACCGGTCTTTTCTTGCAAGGCTCTGATTTTCTCCATATGCTCAATCCGGTGAGCATAGGTCTCACCCATACCAATAACCATAGTAGCTGTGCTTTCCAGCCCCACAGTATGCGCTGCTTCCATAACCGCTAACCAATCACCGGCACTAATTTTTTTCGGACTTACCCGCTGCCTTACTTCATCCACTAAAATTTCAGCACCGCCGCCGGGCAGTGAGTCCAAGCCAGCAGCTTTGAGTCGAATGAGAGTTTCTGTTACACTTAATCCTGCGTGGCGGGAAATATGCAATACTTCTGCTGGTGAAAATGAATGAATAGTAATTTGATAATTTTTCTTGATGAGACTTAACAAATTTAAGTAATAATCCAAGCCAAGTTCAGGATGCAGTCCACCCTGCAGCATAACTTGGGTGCCGCCAGCATCAATAGTTTCTCTAATTTTTTCTAAAATAATTTCATTTTCTAATACATAAGCATCTTGATGGGTCTGCCGGCGATAAAAAGCACAGAATCGGCACTCACTTGAACAAATATTGGTATAGTTAATATTGCGATCAATAACAAAAGTAACTAGATTACCAGGGTGCAGCTTGTTCCGCAGAGCATCAGCCGTTTGTCCCAGCTCTAGTATATCGCTATGCTCAAACATTTTTAAAGTTTGGTCTGGCGACAAGCAACTCATTTTTTCACCTCCGCAAACTCAATAGCCGGTACTTTCTCAATAAGGCCAATATGATAGGCCCGTTCATAGAAAGTAAGCAAGGCCCGTTCATGATCACTTGTAAAAGACCAATTAAGCAGCGTCAAATAGTGATGAACTTGTTGGGCACTAAAAGGCAGCTTGTCCACATATGCGGCAATGGCTTGGTTAAGATGATCCAATCCATAGCGAAAGCCTCCAATTACCCGCTCATAAGCAGTCTGCAGCAACATAGGACTCTGGCGAGCAAACTCACGCCTTGTCACCCAGACGGCATAGACCATTGGCAATCCGGTCAGCTTCTTCCACTCTGCCCCAACATCATAATAGTATAACCCCTCATGTCGATGATGGTAATGATATAAGGCATCGTCACCAATGAATAATACGGCATCGGCATGATTCAATACCTCAGTCTCAGTGGTTAAGTCGGTAATAAAATATTCCGGTTGCGCCTGGTAAGCATCATGTAGCACAATTTTCAGCAAGCAATGCGATGTTTCCGATTTTGCGGTAAGCGCTACCTTAGCTTTATTCAACGCCTCAATGGGGCGTTTGGAAACCAGTAGAATACTTTGTAACGCACCATTGGCACTGATTGAAACGTTTGGAATAACAAAAAGGTTCTCATGATGACGAGCATACACAATGGATGAAACCGGACTAACGTCCAGCTTGCCATTCACAATTTGACTATTTAGGGTTGAAGGTACATCTGAATAAACTTCCATGTCGGCAGCAAAGCCGCCATATTGTAAGCTATACGCCAATGGCAGGCAGTTGATAAATTTAATATGTCCTAAACGTGGCTTTTCCATGTTATATTCCGCCTATTCTTGACAGCGGGCGGTAAAAAGTATCCCGCTCCACTGGAATATTGCCGGTCTCTTCCACCAGGCTGATGATTTCCGCCTTGGTAATTCCTTTATTCGTTTTGGCCCCGGCAGCATGAATTATTTTTTCTTCAACAACCGTTCCATCTAAATCATCCACCCCGAAGGCCAGCGATAATTGGGCAATAGGCAAGGTTAGCATCATCCAAAAAGCCTTAACATGATCAATATTATCGAGGATAATTCTAGAAATAGCGATCATTTTAAGGTCTTCCCAGGTAGTGACCCTTGTTAAATGTTCAAAACCAGTATGATCAGGATGAAACGGGAACGCTACGAAGGCTTGAAAGCCACCCGTTTGATCCTGGATATCACGCAAGGTAATTAAATGCTGGATACGCTGTTCTATCGTTTCAACATGGCCATATAGCATGGTGGCATTTGTAGGTATTCCCAGGTTGTGTGCCGTTGTAATGACTTCAATCCACTGCTGTGTTGTTGCTTTATTCGGGCAGATGACTTTGCGCACTTCATCATCTAGGATTTCCGCACCACCGCCAGGCAATGAATCCAAGCCTGCCTCTTTCAAGCATTCTAGTACTTGTTGAACACTCAAACCAGCGATCTTAGCAAAATGCGCAATTTCAACTGGAGTAAAGGCCTTAAGATGAATGTTTGGGAGAATCTGCTTCACCGCTCTAACAATATCAACATAATAGGAAAACGGCTTATCCGGATGCAGCGCACTCACCATATGTATCTCCGTCAAGTCAGGTGTCTGCTTGATGGTATCGTGAACAATTCGCTGCACGTCTTCAATCTCCAGCGTAAAAGCTTGTTTCTGCTCAGCTTTACAGCCAAAAGCACATAACGGACAACCTGAAACACAGATATTCGTTAAATTGATATGCCTGTTCACATTATAATAGATATGGGACCCTGTTTTTCGTTCTTTAATAGCTCTGGCTGCTGCAGCTAATTCCAGCAAATCATTACTATGATATAAAGCCAAAGCCTCCGCAAAATTTATTCGTTTACCAGCTTTTGCCTTTGTTAAAGCTGTCTCAATCATTGTCATTGTTTCGCCACCTTCAAATTTAACAACTTGAAATCTATTAGTATTTTGTCACAATATAAAACTATAATTTATTCGGTATGAGGTTTTTTTTTTCCTGCAAACAAATAGAGATTACCTCATATCGTATGAAGCAATCTCTTCAGTCCTATTAATGACGTTGTATGCCCTTATCGGAATACTTAGTGAGCAATTCTCCAACAGTAACAATCTGATAGCCTTCAGCTTTAATCTTTTCAATTAAAATAGGCAAAGCTTCTGCTGTCTGAACAGGTGTGTCCGATGCGTGCAGTAAAATAATGCCGCCTGGCTTAAGCCTTTTTGTTACCCGTTCAATAATAACATCCCGTCCTGGATTTTTCCAGTCAAGCGAATCAATATTCCAGATGATTGTTTTATAGCCAAGTTCATCTGTTGCTTTGAGCGATTGCTGGCTATAATGACCATTAGGCGGACGCAATAAGGTGGGTTCTACACCAGTGACTTCTTTGATCTGTGCATGCGCTTTTTCAATATCACTCTTTACCCATTCGGTCGTCATATCACCATAGTTCTCGTGTCGATACCCATGACTGGCAATCTCATGACCATCTTTCACCATCCGCTGCGCTACTTCAGGGTATTTTTGTGCCCATGGACCCATGATAAAAAAAGTTACCTTCAAATTATTTTGCTGCAGTGTATCCAAAATGGATGGTGTGAATTTATTGCCCCAAGAATGATCAAAGGTCAACGCAACTACTTTTTGATCTGTTCGAACACCCGCTATGGCAATGGGTCCTCCTGAAATCACATCAGCCACTTGAACATAGGTTGCACTAATGGCTAACAGGCCAATAATACTATAAAACAAATGGCGATGCTGCAAAATTTTGCGCAAATTTATAATCATACATTTCCCCCTCCCTGCAAGCTACAATAGTAGTATCTATGCAGGAAGGAGTGAAATTATGAAATACGGATATAAGGATATTTCTTCATCGCATAAAGAATGAGCTTATCTGACACCGTATAGGCAAGTCGCAAAGTAACAATTGTCGTGATTGCCGTAATCCACCATAACCAACTAGTCTGCCGAATTTGAATAGGAACAATAAATGCTGTAACAAAAACCACAAATGCACAGGACAAGGATAATGGAATTCCTGTTTGAATGAGGCCAAAACCTAACCAGGAGTGCATAAAAGTAGTCAAACTGTCTTTTTGTGTTTCAAATAATTCCATGATATCAAAATACATATCTTCTGCCCATTCAAGCTTTTCACTGTCTACTACCAATCGTCCGCTAGGTGGAGCAAAGTTTCTGAATGCCATCGCAACTACACCTTTATCAGCAAACTCAGCGGTAATAGTCAAGCTATCAATACGCGGCAAGGTTTGCAAGATATGAATTAACTCATTCCAGTCAGAAATTGTCTGTTTGGGCCGTTCCTCTTCTTTACCCAGTATGTCATTACTGGTACCTACTTCTGCGTGCCATAAAAACTCCCCATTATGGCTAAATATGCCCCATAATTTATTAAGCAGTTCATCACTAAGTTTACATGCCGGCAGGCGGCCTTTCATCTTAGGATCTATCTTTTTTGGTTTCTCACTTTTTTTTGTACCAAACATATTCAATTCCTCCTATTTCAAGTGACTGTTATTGAATCCACACCAAAACGAGCCGACCTCGCTCGACTCGCACAGTAAACATACAGGAATTTATAGATAATTATAACCATTAGTTCGCTTAATATAGCTCAAACCCTGCAAAAAGTCAAAAGTTATCTGCAAGTTTATCCTAGATTAATTTAACAGTTCTGAAAATCAGCCGTTTATTGCCGTAAAAAAGAGATCACGACAGACGTACCCTGACCAACTTCAGAGTGTATTTCCACCGTTCCCTGATGACGTTCTACGATACTAAGGCAAACCGACAGACCAAGTCCTGTCCCACTATCTTTGGTGGTAAAAAACGGATCAAAGATTTTTTCTAAATATTGTCGTTCGATTCCACAGCCGTTATCTGTTGTTATCAGTTGAACCTTATCCGGATAAACCTGGGTTGTAATGCTAACTAAGCGGCACTTTGATTCCATAGCATCAAATGCATTACGCGATAAATTTAAAACCAGTTGTTTAATTTCTTTTTCATTTAATAACAGATCAGGCATCTCTTCGGCTAAATTCAACTGCACTTCAATATCATTCTTAGTAGCGTCAGCCATGATCAGGGGATAAATGCTTCGAATAATTTCATTTAAATTATTCGAAGCTTTTTCGACCATCTTATTTTTCGCTAAGGATAAAAAATCTGTCACGATTGAATTAATCCGATTTAATTCTTCCATGATAATATCATATTTATCTTTCCAATCGGCCTCAGCACGGGCTGAAAGCATTTGCAAATACCCCATGACTACCGTCATCGGATTTCTTATTTCATGAGCCACACCAGCTGCCATCTCACCAATAAGATTAAGACGATCCAGTCTTGCCAATTGCTTGCGAAGTCTTTCCACCTCAGTAATATCCTGGTAGAAAGCCACTGCCCCTAAAATAACGCCTGTATTCTTTTCTCTTGTCGGATAGGCACTGATGAGGTAATGCTGATCCTCATGTTTAAATAAGCAAGGTTTAATTTCTTCTCCATTCAGAGCGCGGGCAATTAAAGCACCACCGCATTTATCCTCTTGCGACTTTAGCGACATCCGGTAAAGTTGACGTCCTTTAAACTGATCACTAATTCGCGGCAAAAAATCAATGGCTGCTTGATTAATCGCCGTAATAAACCCTTCACTATCTACTGTAAGAATAGCCATCGGCGCTGTATCGATTAATTGCTGCAGCCGCTGTGCTTCGTGAAGATACTGCAAGGTCAATTGCTGTTGAACGGTTTCTGATTCCTTATGTTGAGTCACATCACGAACGACACAAAAGACAGCATCGACAGTTAAGTTTTCCCCCAAAATTGGATTTAGATAATATTCCATGTAACGAATGCCATAGGGAAAGGCAACTTTGGCTACATTAGCTACCGAAGTTCCTAAGATAAATACTGTCTTTAAATGAGCTTCAAAAGGAATCATTATTTCGCGCGGCAAGCCCAATTCCCGCCAGCTTTTACCAATAATATCCGTCTGCTTTAAGCCAAACATTTGTGAACCAGCAATACTCGAATAAGTAAATTTTCCATTTTTATCGAAAATAAAAGAACAATCATGACTCATTGAAACGATTGCCCCAAATACTCTGGACTGTTTTTTGATTGCTTTAGTTAAAGCTGATAATTCTGTTTCGATGATTTTCCGATCAGACATCAAGCTTTCAAGTTGATGATCTACATTCTTTAGTTTTTCTATATAATCTTCAATTAATTGTAGCATAGCATGACACTCCTATCTTCCGGAATCCAAACAATTAAATAACACGGTTGTGAGCCTACCGTGTTCTGAGTAACTTTATGCACCTGCTAGTCCATAGTGTTATTCTTTTACTATGAAATAAAATCCTGCACCCGCCTGATTCTTTCTTACCATTAATTACAAACTCCAGACAAATGCTATGACAAGCACTAGCTTAGAACAAGATCTTTATGGATCAAAAAAGAGGAAAAAAAAATTCCTCTTTTCAGAGGAACCAAGAAGGGTAAAAAATCAAATAAAAGGAGTGTTTGTTTGCAATGAAAACCATGGACACATTTTGTCCTGCCGGAACATCCTGCGTCCCTCATTTTACTATATTCGTTAATCAATAATAAATTCCTGCTAGAAAATTAATAATTTTTAAAAAATTCACTAATTAATTGCAACACTTAAAAATATCAACGATTAATAAAAAAAAAACCGCCCCAAAAAGGGACAGCGCAATCAAATATGATTATTCCCACAACTAGTAAAAAGAGAACTTATAGCTAAATTTTAGCATACTTAGAATCATCATAATCAATTTGTTTACTTTTTTAATGGTTAACTAAATTTCTAAAAAGCTGCAAAAAAATAAAATGCACCTCAGGAAAATTTCCTTGAGGTGCATTTAGCCGGCTAAGCACAGCAGCGTCACCTGGCCTAGGTAACGCTACTGCAGATAACCTGGGGGAATGATTACATCATTCCGCCCATTCCGCCCATGCCACCCATACCGCCCATGCCAGCAGCAGCAGCGCCATTATCTTTTTCTGGTTTATCAGCTACTAAAGTCTCAGTAGTTAATACCATTGCCGCAATACTTGCTGCGTTTTGCAGTGCTGAACGTGTAACTTTAGCAGGATCAACGATACCAGCAGCAATCATGTCAATATATTCTTCAGTAAGAGCATTGAAGCCAATGCCTTTACCAGCTTTTTTAACATTTTCAACAACTACTGAACCTTCAAGTCCGGCGTTATTAGCAATTTGACGAACGGGTTCTTCAATCGCACGTCTTACGATTTGAACACCAGTTTTCTCGTCGCCAGTAACGACTACAGTATCAAGAACAGGCAGAATGTCGATGAAGGTTGTACCACCACCAGCAACAATACCTTCCTCAACAGCAGCACGTGTAGCGTTCAGAGCATCTTCAATGCGTAATTTCTTTTCTTTCAGCTCAACTTCAGTAGCAGCTCCGACTTCGATAACAGCTACCCCGCCTGACAATTTAGCAAGACGCTCTTGAAGTTTTTCTTTATCAAAATCAGAAGTTGTTTCTTCAATTTGTGCCTTGATTTGAGAAACGCGAGCTTTAATCACATCAGCTGAACCAGCGCCGTCAACCACAGTAGTCTCTTCTTTAGATACACGAATTTGACGAGCACGGCCAAGATCAGCCAGTTCTACGCTGTCCAGTTTACGTCCAAGTTCTTCTGTGATTACATTACCACCAGTTAGGATAGCAATGTCTTCTAACATCGCTTTACGGCGGTCACCAAAGCCAGGAGCTTTAACTGCCACAGCCCGGAAAGTACCACGAAGCTTGTTGACAACTAATGTAGCCAGAGCTTCACCTTCAACATCTTCAGCAATGATGAGCAGCTCTTTACCTTGTTGTACCACTTTTTCTAGTACAGGCAGCATGTCAGCAATGGCTCCGATTTTGCGGTCAGTGATCAGGATGAATGGATCATTTAATACTGCTTCCATTTTATCAGTATCAGTAACCATGTATGGGGAGATATAACCACGATCAAATTGCATACCTTCAACTACATCAAGGCTGGTTCCCATACCTTTTGATTCTTCTACAGTGATGACACCATCTTTGCCCACTTTTTCCATGGCTTCAGCAATCAGTTGACCGATTTCTTCATCTGCAGCTGAAATCGAAGCAACCTGAGCAATAGCATCTTTAGTTTCTACTTTTTTAGCGCTGTTTTTAATATCAGCAACAAGAGCGCTTACTGCTTTTTCAATACCTTTTTTAATGATCATTGGGTTAGCACCAGCAGCTACGTTTTTCATACCTTCACGAATCATAGCTTGCGCAAGCAAAGTTGCAGTCGTAGTACCGTCACCGGCTACGTCATTTGTTTTTGTTGCAACTTCTTTAACCAATTGAGCACCCATATTTTCAAACGGATCTTCCAGTTCGATATCACGAGCAATGGTAACACCATCATTAGTAATCGTAGGTGCACCGAATTTTTTATCTAGAACAACATTGCGGCCTTTAGGTCCTAAAGTAACTTTAACAGCATTCGCTAAAGCATTTACGCCTTTCTCCAGCGCACGACGTGCTTCTTCATCAAATAAAATTTGTTTTGCCATTTTATGTAGCCTCCTTATTCAACTTAAGAATTTAATTACTGAACAATAGCCAGGATATCTCTTTCGCTTACGATGAGATAATCTTTGCCATCAAGTTTAACTTCTGTACCAGCATACTTGGAGAAAATAATTTTGTCGCCTTCTTTAACATCTAGGGCTACACGTTGACCGTTGTCCAGCAATTTGCCAGTACCAACAGCAACAACCTGACCTTCTTGGGGTTTTTCTTTGGCAGTATCCGGTAATACGATACCACTCTTAGTTTTTAGTTCCCCTTCTAATACTTGAATGACTACTCTGTCGCCTAGTGGCTTAATCATTGAAGCAACCTCCCTTTATGATGTCTTAATATTATTAGTTGATTTGTTAGCACTCATCAATAGCGAGTGCTAATTCCATAAATTATCATATATAATTAATTGCCAAAAATCAAGTGCAATAAACGATTTTTTAGGCTTATACGAATATTTTTTTTCGATTTATTTAAAAAAAGCGCTCATTTAAGCTGATTTTCTCCAATTTAGAGCATTTTTGATAATTTATTTATTTTAATGAGTTACAGTAGATTTTGGGGCTAAACTCCCTGAGCTAAAAAAATAGCAAGCCTAAGCTGCTAGGTCATTCAACTTAGCAAATTAGGCTAATTCATTTATTTACCTTTTTTCTTGGTTACCGAATCCACAATAGCTTGAGCCACATCACGGATGGATTTACGCTTGCTCATGCTGTATTGCTGAATGCGCCGATAAGCTTCACTTTCGTTAAGATTATAAGCATCCATCAATATCCCCTTAGCTCGATCAAGAACCTTGCGCGTTTCAAGCGAATTTTTAACATCTTCCAATTCTTGCTCTAACTCTGCAAACTCCTGAAAGCGCGACAAAGCAATTTCTATAGCTGGAAATAGATTGGTTTCCTTGACTGGTTTAACTAAATAGGCTAATACACCAGAATCCTTGGCTTTATCAACAATTTCTTTTTGACTAAAGGCAGTTAATAGCAACACTGGGGCAATTTTTTCATTAGAAATCGTTTTTGCGGCGGTAATTCCATCCATTTCAGGCATTTTTATATCCATAATTACAAGGTCAGGACGGTATTTGCGCGTAAGTTCGATGGCTTTTAGACCGTCAGTGGCTTCGCCGACAACCGAATGTCCGGCTTCCTCCAATATTTCTTTTAAATCCATTCTGATAATCGATTCATTATCAGCAATAACTACACGCAATGGTTGCATATTATTATCTTCCTCCCTCTATGGTCCGGGGAATTGTGATCCGCGCATGAGTACCTTTATCAGCATATAATTCAAAAGTACCGCCCAAATCATCCTCAATAAGTGTTCTTACTATCTGAAGTCCCAAGCTTTTTGACGCTTGAGTACTAAAATCAGCAGGCAATCCAATGCCATTATCATAAATCTCAATACGATAGGTTTCTTGATTGGTTGCAATATCAACACCAATGAGTCCTTCAGGCCTGCCGATAAAGCCATGTTCAATTGAATTCTGAATGAGTTCATTGATCACTAGCGCTAAGCTGCTGGCTTGTTCTGATGGCAAGATCACCGTTTCACCATTAAAAATTGTCTGCAAATTAAAATCTGGCTCCAACATATTCTGAATAACCAAATCCAAAATATTTTTCGCAACTTCGGCAACATCAATGATTTCCGCGTCTTGCTGTGATAAAAACTCATGAACGACAGAAATACTTAAAATTCTGTTTACACTCTCACGCAATGCCGCTTTGACTTGAAGTGAATTCGTGCGGCGAGCTTGCAAACGCAATAAACTGGCGATGGTCTGCAAATTATTTTTAACACGATGATGAATTTCTTGAATCACTGCCGATTTTATTAATAATTCTTTTTCCTTTTTTTTCAGTTCGGTCACATCGGCAACAATAATAACAGTACGAATAACCTGACCGCCCTGAATGATCGGAATAGTGCGTTGCACTAAGATTAAATTGCCTGCCTCCAGTTCGGTCTCATAAGGCATTTGGCTTGTTGTTGTTTTTTTGGTAATACGCATATTGATTTGTCGGTCATAAATATGACGCCCGACAATCCGGCCAATTCCCAGAACTTTATAGATGCTGCTGGCAGCAGCATTGGCAAAAGTAATTTTACCACGCTCATCAGTAATTATTATGCCGTCACTCGCCGAAAGAGCACGATATAATTTCACATCAAAAGGAGAACGAGCATTCACTAACAGTGTATACGCTGTATCTAATAAAATACTATATCCTTCAGTGCGTATTTCATCTGGGCTGGTTTCAAAGCTGACCACAGCAATAATATTCCCATCATGATCTCTCACAGGATAGGTTTGCATTTCCATAAGCATGCCAAGAGCCCATTCCCGTTGTCCACAGATTGGCTGCCCGGTTGACATGGTACGCCAAATGAGCGGCTCCTCGGCAGCAAAAACAGTCGTCCCAAGTAAATTAGGCTTATATTGACTAAAGCTAGTATTAGGCTTAAGTTGAGCAGCAATAACCAGCAAATTTTCATCGCTAGCTTTGGTATAGACGGTTAGTTGAGCATGCGCCAAATCGCATACCAACGGGAAGATTCCACTAAGCTTATCCAGTATTTCAATCTGCGTCGGTGATAACACGGTTATCTTCCGGCACACATCTCCGATTACTCCCATATTGTCTATTAACCTCCAGCCATATTTAAATTAATTTTTATTCAACCTGTCTGATAAAAATTCCTTGTTATAAAATGGGTTTTTTTTATTAAATTATCACTGTATTCCCCTAGTACACACCGGAAACATTTAAACGTGATTTAGCTGAAGGAAAATCCTCAAAAAATTTGAAGCTATTAGCCTATTTTTAGCGAAGGAACTGCATTTAAGTATAAATCAGCAGTCTTCCCGCCACAAAATTGATAATAAGCCCGGCATGCTATCATCGCTGCATTGTCTGTGCACAACACTAGGTCTGGATAATACAATTTAGCACCCATATCGGCACAAGCTGCACCAAGTCTATCTTTCAACATACTATTAGCCGCGACACCACCTGCTAATACCAGCTGTTTAGTACCATATTGCTGTGCAGCCTGCACAGCTTTTGACACTAACACATCCACTACTGCCGCCTGAAAACTTGCAGCCACATCTGACTGATTAATCGGCTCACCACGCTGAGCCGCACTATTTAAATAGTTAAGCACTGCAGATTTCAGGCCACTAAAACTAAATTCAAAGCTATTTTTTTCGCTTAAAGCCCTAGGAAAACTGATTGCTGCAATATTGCCAGTTGCCGCTAACCGGTCAATATGTGGTCCACCTGGATACGGAAGTCCCATAACTCTGGCCACTTTATCAAAAGCTTCCCCTGCGGCATCATCACGTGTTTGGCCGACAAGCTCGAATTCATTATAATCTTTGACATAGACCAGCGAAGTATGCCCTCCAGATACCACCAAAGACATAAAGGGCGGCTCAAGGTCAGGATGAGCCAAGAAATTGGCAAAAATATGTCCTTCAAGATGGTTGACCCCAACTAACGGGATATCAGCAGCAAAAGCCAGCGCCTTGGCAGCCGCAACACCGACCAGCAGCGCACCGACTAATCCCGGTCCATAAGTAACACCAACTGCCGCAATATCTTTCAAGGATACACCAGCTTGGATTAAAGCTTCATCAACTACTGGAATGACATTTTCAATATGTTTTCGCGATGCGATCTCCGGAACCACTCCACCATATTTTTGATGAAGAGGGATCTGTGAAGAGATGATATTTGATAAAACCGTCCGGCCATTGGCAACGACTGACGCTGATGTTTCGTCACAACTAGTCTCAATGGCCAAAGTAAAACATTGCTTTTCTGCTATTTTTTCCAAGGCAGATGCCTCCATTTTTCTGCTATTAATTACATGTATGATAACCCCACTGAAAACACAAATTAACATCGGGTGATAAAAATAACACCCGAAAGGAGGGGTTTGTATGGCACGCTCGAATAAACCTGTAAATCCTGGTAGTGAAAACGCTCTTGATCGCATGAAGTTTGAAGTAGCTTCTGAATTAGGTATTGCTGAGCAAGTTCGTTCCTCAGGTTGGTCCACTATGACTTCCGCTGATTGCGGTCGCGTCGGTGGCCAGATGGTTCGTAAAATGATTGAGCAATATGAATCGACTTTGAAATAACTGAATGGGCGGCATAGCCGCCCTTTAATATTATTCTTATTTGATCATTGTAACACTTTGCACTGAAATTACATATTGTATAAGACCAATCACCCTTGGGCCGCGAAAGCGGTCTTTTTTTAACCCTAATAGAAGGCCTATCCTCAAGACTGAGTAACAGGCAGGAATGCTTCATCCATAATCGATTATTTTATAAAAAATCGAGCCACATAATCAAAGCATCTTCTTTAGTATCACTATAGTATTGCCGTCTGATACCACGCTTTACAAACCCTAACTTTTCATATAATTTTTGAGCAGCACTGTTTGTTACTCGCACTTCCAGTGTCATACTCAGAGCACCATATTGCTTTGCACTGCGGATCAGTTCTATCAACAGTCTTTCACCAAGTCCGCGGCGCCGGTAGCTCTGACTAATGGCAATATTGGTCACATGGGCTTCATCCAAAACAATCCAAACCCCGGCATAGCCAATAATACGACCTTCATCCTCCATAACCAGATAATGGGCTAAATCATTATCATCAAGTTCGGCCTCAAAAGCTTTACGCGACCATGGCAAAGTAAAACATTCCTGCTCAACCTCGAGCACGCCGCTAACATCCTCTGCTCGCATATCTCGAATGGTACTCATCCACAGACTCCATGACGTCGCTCCCAGAGTTCTTCGGCCTCAGAGCGACGTATATAGACAGGCTCCAGCGTCATGACCTCATGCTTTACTCCGGAGTTAAACATCTTATACCCCAACAAGCCTACACTAGCAGCTCTTGGCATAATGAGATGCGGCGGTGCCAGCATGACCTTTTTGCCAGCCTGCTTAATTTTATCTTGATACATCACAGCCGCTTCGCCCATAACCACAACCGGTTTATCTAAACTGGCAAGCTGCTCGAGGACTTGATCAAAATTCCCTACATTCGCTGGCTGATCTTCTCTGATTTCTCCATCTTGCCAGCTATATAAAGCCGTATATACATTGCCTTTCTGCGCATCAAGCAACGGAGCTAAATAGACTTCCGGCAATGGACAATTATAAGCTAGAGCAGTTAACGTTGGAACCCCAATAATTGGGACATTTAATGCATAAGCCATTGCCTTTGCACTAGCCAAACCTATTCTTAGACCGGTAAACGAACCAGGTCCAATACTAACCGCAATGCCTTTCAATGAACTCTTTTGTATTCGGGCTGCTGATAAAAGCTGCGCAATATGAGGCATCAACAGCTCTGAATGCGTTAATTTTGTTTGAATTGTTAATTCAGCCAGCATAGTGTCTGGCTTGATTAAGGCCACACTAGACACAAGGGTGGCCGTATCTAAAGCTAGAATTGGCAATATTCTTCAACTCCTCGCACACCTGCTGATATTTTGCACCTTGTGCAGTTACATAGATTAGTCTTTCGTTAATCAAGTCACCTGGCGTTATTTTAATCCACAGACGCTCTGATGGCAGCTGCTCTGTAAACTTATCCGGCCATTCAAGGATGGCTATACCATCGGCTTCTGTATACTCATAGAATCCAACATCATACAGCTCTTCCGGCTGCTCTAGTCGATATAAATCGAAATGATAAATAGGCAGCGCAGCCTGATAAACATTTAAGATTGTAAAAGTAGGGCTTGTCACTGCATCTGTAGTATTGAGTCCATCAGCCAGTCCCTGCACAAACAGTGTCTTCCCGGCTCCTAAATCCCCTTGTAAACACAAGACAAATCCGGGCGTGATTAATTCTGCTAACTGGCGTCCAAATTCAAAGGTTTTCTCCGGCGCAGTCGTCTTAAAAATCAACATAAAATTCCCCTCTAGCCAAAATGATTATATCCTCTAGCCGCCAACTCTTGTACTTTTCCATTTTGTTGGACAAGTTCAACATGAGCAGGCCCCTCTATGATTTCGCCAATTACGGTTAATTTCTGTCCAAGTTCGGCGATTTCCAGTATTTTATACTGCTCTGGTTCAACAGTAAACAACAACTGATAATCTTCACCACCGAACAGCGCATAGTCCAAAGCTGATTTACCCAAAAAATCTCCAGCCGTTTGCAACGCTGTTGTTACTGGGATATGCTGAGCAAACAGCCGAATCCCAACTTGACTGGCAAGAGCGATTTCATTGGCTTCACTAGCTAATCCATCACTGATATCATTCATGCTTGTCGCATATCCGGCAATAATTTGGCCAGCCTTGACTTGCGGCTGCGGGGTAAGATGACTGGTCACTAACGGCCAGGCAAATTCATATTCTTCCCAATTGCCCCATGCCAGCAAATCCAATCCGGCTGCTGAATTGCCCAATACTCCTGTAACAACTAATAAATCACCTGGTTTAGCCCCCGATCTGCGCTGCAAATGCGTAGGGTCAACTTCACCGGTGACTGCAACATTTATGACAACACCATGAGGGCTGGCCACAGTATCGCCGCCAACAATATTGACGCTAAATTGACGACAAATCTCTTTCATCCCCTCATAGAGATTAAGAACAAAATCAACTGGTAACTCTTTCGGGATACCCAATGATATCACAACATGCTTAGGGCTGCCGCCCATGGCCGCAATATCGCTGAGATTAACAGCTATGGCTTTATAGCCTAACTGCCAGGGACTTGTTGTATTTAAATCAAAATGAACGGTCTCTACCAGCATGTCTGTTGTTAACAGCTGCAACTGTCGGGGAGTTGGTAGAAGAACCGCAGCATCATCGCCAATACCGACGACAACACTGGCCGGATCTACAATCGTATTCTCTTTTAGTAAATCAATTAAGCCAAATTCGCCAAGCTGTTTAAGTTCCATCCACACCACCTACTTAAGCTACTGCGTTTTTTGTAAATTCAGTTATGATACTATTTTTCTTGCTTATCCTACTATTTCCTGCATTGGTAGTATGCCACAGAACGAAAAAAATAAAAGCAGCCACTAGTTTTTCACTAGGGCTGCTGAAATAATTAGCACTGTTCGATTGGTTTTCCTAAATATTCACCGACGATTTTCATTGCGCAGTAATTACCACACATCGAACAAGCTTCTGCCCCGCCGGGATTACGATCATGGCGATAGCGAGCAGCTTTTTCCGGATCGATCGATAATTTAATTTGTTTTTCCCAATCCAGAGCTTTACGAGCTTTAGCCATTTCCAGATCCCATTCACGTGCCCCTTTTACACCCTTAACAATATCTGCAGCATGAGCAGCGATTCGGGATGCTATGACTCCTTCATGGACATCCTGAATCGAAGGCAGCCCGAGATGCTCAGCAGGGGTTACATAGCATAAAAAGTCTGCTCCAGCAGAAGCTGCCAGTGTACCGCCAATGGCTGCCGTAATATGATCATATCCAGGAGCAACATCAGTGACCAGTGGTCCAAGTACATAGAATGGAGCACCTTTACAGATCTGCTTCTGTAATTTGATATTTGCCTCTATTTGATCAAAAGGAACATGTCCTGGGCCCTCAACCAATACTTGAACACCTTTTGCCCAAGCCCGGTCAACCAATTCACCTAAAATTAGAAGTTCCTGCAGTTGAGCCCGGTCAGTAGCATCAGCCAAACATCCCGGTCTTAAGCCATCCCCCAAGCTTACTGTGACATCATAACGAGCACAGATGTCAAGGATTTCATCATAGCGCTCATACAATGGATTTTCCTTGCCATTGTGCAGCATCCAACCAGTCAGGAATGAACCGCCACGGCTCACAACATCAGCAACTCGGCCTTGTTGCTGCAGGCGGGAGATAACACTTTGGGTTACGCCGCAATGGATTGTCATAAAGTCTGCGCCATCTTTGGCTTGCGTTTCAATCGCATGCAGCATATCGTCACCAGTCATATCAATCACTGAACCGCGACCTTTTATAGCTTCAACCGTTGCCTGATAAATAGGCACAGTTCCAACGATAATCGTTGATTTATCAATAATGGCCCGACGGGAAACATCAATATTCTCGCCTGTGCTTAAATCCATTACAGCATCAGCACCAGCTTTAATCGCTACTTCCAGTTTAGCTAATTCCGGCTCAATATCAGGATAGGCACTTGATGTTCCAATGTTGGCATTCACTTTAGTCGAAAGGCCTAAACCTACACCCCGTGGCTGCAGAGCTGTATGATTGATATTCGCACAGATGGATATTGTACCTTCTGCCACTCGTTCTCGAATCACCTCAACGTCTATACCTTCATTTTTTGCTACGATTTGCATAGCATCTGTAGTTTTTCCTTGCCGCGCAAGCTGCATTTGTGTTGCCATGAATAAGTTCCCCCTGTTCACTATGTATTGTCATTAATCAACTGACACCCTTGTACTAAAAGCACTTTGAAAAACAGCCATTCAGCCAATAAATGGCTAAATGGCTGCGAATATTAACAGTCTTTTTGGCCACTTCCCTACGCTGGTATTATCCAGTAATCAGGTTCTAAGGGTCGGCTAAAAGCCTCTCAGCATGTGCTCCCCTAGTGGAAATCATATGAAACTAAGTGCTATAACATTATTATCTTAGCAAATTAAACCTGGTAACACAATCACTTTTTAATAATTTTTTCCGAACGACTCAACGGTTCACTCGTATCAAGATGCCCAGAAATGGTATCAATCTTTTTACCCTCAACTAATATCTGCACCTTTTGAACTTCAGGGAATTCGGTCAATGTATTAACAATTGCGGCTACCAATAGCACTTCCCCTGCTGAGCCGCCCCCGTTATTCTTAATCAATTTATCATTGAAGTCAACATACGCAACATGCTCTTTAATCGATACCCCGCGGAGCTTAGTACCTGGAGGAACAACTGATACGAGATCAGGTTGCTTGGTTCCGGCAATAAGACGTTCGATAGCCGTTTTAGCAGGATGATCACTGTTAGGGACAACCTGAATTTCAGGAACCAAGTTCTGTGCATCTTTGGTTGCATGATAAATAGTAATTCTCATAGTACCTGGCGGATTTGCCAGATTATTAGATTGTGACTGCGGATTGGCTTGCTCTGATCCCTGGTTCTGGACCGGTGTTTGAGGTGCTGGAGTCCCGGCGCAACCTGCAATGAATATCGTTAGTAAAAGCAAGAATACCAGCGACAATAAGTAGCTCGTTCTTGTGCGCATCACTTCGCACCTCCTATTTTGGCAGCCTGCAGGAAGAAGCTATCTAAGCCAGTAACTATTCCTTGAGCCAACTGCTGTTGAAACTGCGGTGTATTCAGTAATTTTTCTTCATCCGGATTAGAAATAAAGGCCACTTCAATTAAAGCTGCTGGCATTAACGTACGCTTAACAACATAGAAATTAGCTGCCTGTACGCCTCGGTCGGTTAACCCGTCTGCGGCTACCACACTACTTTGCAGGCACTCGGCAAGCAACCGGTCATAACGCGATTTTAGGTAATAGTGAGTAGAGGTTCCACCGACGCTCCTGTTAGAAAAGGCATTGGCATGAATGCTTAAAAACAGATCGGCTTTAATCTTATTGGCAACATTAGTCCGTGCACTGAGTTCTTCCACTGCCGAAGCACCGGCACCAAATACATCACGATCATCCTGTCTGGTCATAACCACTTTTGCTCCAGCTTTTTCCAATAGCGCTTTTACCTTTTGAGCTATCGGCAGCGTAACAGCCTTTTCCGTAATATTATTCAACCCAATGGCACCGGGATCACTGCCACCATGACCGGGATCAAGCACAATAACCTTGCCTTTGAGCCCTGGGGCAAAATTAAAGACCACAGGAGCCACTGGTTTATTAATATCTACAACGACCCGATTAGGCCGATTGGCTTTTACATCATTCGGTAAAGTAAAGACCCGGTAGTCATTGTCCTCAAGCATCCCAGGAAGATCGATAATCAACTGACTATTAGTATCATCAATTCGTGAAAATTTAACCTGATCTGCAATATTGCCATCCAAAGCAAGGATCTGCTTGAGTCGGCCTACAGATGCTCCCTGAATATTGACCATAAGACGAGGCTCGGGTGCCGTAACGATGCTGGAGGACGTCTGCACTTGACCTGTTACATCAACAACTAAGCGTAACTTTTGTGCACCAGTCACTGCATCTGTATGTATTGCAAAACTTGCCTTTGTCATTTCAGCTTTTTTAGCAGGGCTAGGTTGAACAGGACGCTTATCCAACTTAACAGGGGTACTATTGGGCATCAAACCAGGCTTATTCATATCGACAACCACGCGATAGGGCCGCCCGGCATCCGCATCACTCGGTAAGGTAAACACTCGGTAATCAGTATCTTCAAGAGCTGCAGGCAGCTTAATCATTAACTGGCTGCTCGAATCATCAATACGTGTAAAATTAACTGTTTTAGCAATATTACCATCTAAATCAAGTGACTCGTCCATCTTACCTATAGATGCTCCGTTTACCTTGACAATAAGCTGCGGTTCTTGCGCTGTATCGCTCATAACTGCCGAGGCTTGCACCGGCCCTGTTACATCAACAACCAAGCGAAGTTTTTGAATTCCGGTCACAGCGTCTGTGTGAAGAGCAAAGTTAGCTTTTGTCATTTCAACTTTTAGCGCGGAGGCAGGCTGAATTGGCTGGTTGTCAAACTTTAATACAGACAATTTAGCCGACGCGTCCGGGATGCTATCCGGAATACCATCAGGCAAACCAGCCCAAACAATTTGAGGAATTATGAATATAAGCAATAAGAATAAGACGACGGCCTTCTTTCTTATCAAATTTGACACCTCCTGCTAGCGATATTACGACTTAATTCTATATTTTTCGTGTTTATCTAAAAAATTCCTGCAATATTTATGTGGAAATTGTTAGAAAATAATTCCAGTAAGTATAAAAGCATTTGATGGACACTTTATCCAGCAAATGCTTTGTTTTCTCTAAATATGGATCATTCCAATTGTTGACACTAGCAATTCCTATTATCCTCAAGTAAGCTTTTTAATAATTCTTCAGCTTCCTGCCTAGCGTCAGCAGTAGCTTTCTTATCAATTTCAATCTGAATCTTTAAGTGATCACCTTCCTTAACGGCAGAAGGTAAGGTGATTTTAGGCCAGACTACTGCTGCCTCACCTACCATTAATATCGCTTTGTCATGCTCAAATCGATCAACGACCGCCTTAATCTGCATGTTATTCCTTCTCCTTTTTAATCTGATAATTCTGCCCATCAGAAGTGATGGTAACTGTGCCAGCTAGATCAGTTCGGTATACTTGTGCTTTTATATCCGTATATTTCTTGAGTGTTGTCGTATGCGGATGCTGATATTCATTATTAGCACCTACTGATATTACGATTGTTTCAGGAGAAACTGACCGCAAAAAAGGCAATGTTGAAGATGTCCGACTGCCATGATGTGGACTTTTCAATACCGTTGACTCTAGCTCAGCTGCATAGTCTTTCTTCATCCGCTCTTCAGCTTCCTTTTCCGCATCCCCGGTAAACAGCATACTAAACTGTCCAAAAATCAGTTTTCCAACAATGCTATTATTATTCAGCTCTGAATCACTTAAAAAAGGCTTTTGCGGATTCAAGACTTTAAATAGAACTCCATTACCAAAATCAAGCTCTTGTCCAGCAACTACCACTGCAAATGGTATCTTGTGCTTCTTAATACTGCTTAAGTATTGGCGATACAAGGCGGTTGTTGTAGTTTGCCCACTGTCGTAAACTTGCTTGACGGCAAAATGTTCCAGAATTCCTGCCATGCCGCCAAGATGATCGGCATGCGGATGCGTAATAATGACTTTATCAATCGCCGTGATTCCTTGCTTTTTCAAATAATTAACCAGGTTATTCCTTGCAGGCACATCACCGGTATCAATTAGAATAACCTGTTCGCTTGTCCTTACAAGGATGGCATCTCCTTGGCCAACATCAATCATATGAATGGCCAGTGGGGCGGATGGCGGCTTAGCGGACTCTTTACCAGCCTGCTTTGCAATATTTCCGCATGCCGAAAGTATTACCATCAAGAGTACTATGATGATCGAGTATGTTCCTAATCTGAAATATTTCATACATCCTCCTATCTCGTGCTGTGATCAAATGGTATGTATCATAAATAAAAAAGTAGGCAGATATTCTGCCTACCAAAATTCAATCCATTTAAATTTGAATCAGGCCTAAACTAATTTTCATTGCATCATCGACTTTATTCATCACCTCATCAGTTAGATGAGTAACTTTTTCCTTAAGGCGACGCTTGTCGATTGTGCGCATTTGTTCTAAGAGGATAACAGAATCCTTCTCTAAATTACATTCTTTGGCATTTATTTCCACATGGGTTGGCAATTTCGCCTTAGAAATTTGCGATGTTATGGCTGCAACAATCACAGTAGGACTATATTTATTGCCTACATCATTTTGAACAACCAAAACAGGCCGAAGTCCGCCCTGCTCTGATCCTACAACCGGACTCAAGTTGGCATAATAAATGTCCCCACGTTTAACCACCATATGCTACTCACGCTCCGCCAGCAAGCTGGGCATCTCAATAAAGTCTGCATCAGCATGTAATCCTTCTTCTGCTAATGCCAGATTGATAATGGCCATCTCCTGATATCCTTTTCTCATGTTATCCCGTATTGCTTTACGTCTGCGATCTTCAA
This sequence comes from Sporomusaceae bacterium FL31, assembly GCA_003990955.1. Taxonomy (GTDB): domain Bacteria; phylum Bacillota; class Negativicutes; order DSM-1736; family Dendrosporobacteraceae; genus BIFV01. The sequence continues at coordinate 26,585 of BIFV01000015.1, read as the reverse complement.
TATATAAGCGCATCGCATCTCGCACAAATTGGCTGCGGCTAAGTTTTTCCATGGCAATAATACCATCTACTTCTTGCAACAAGCTATTTGGGATACTAATCATGATCCTTTTTAACTCTGCCACGCCTACACCCCCGCAGTTTCCACACACACACTCTACTTAAAATTATATGTTTTTTATATATTAATGTCAAACTTTTTTATATATATTCGTATATCACTATGATTCTTGCATGCCTAATATTGCCGCAGGTATTGAATTTAGTACATCGCTGGCTGTTAGTCCAATCATGCCACTCTGAGCGGCGATATCACCAGCCAGTCCGTGAATGTATACACTAACCAAGGCTGCAGTATGACTAGATAAGCCCTGTGCAATCATACTGCTGATCATGCCGGTCAGGATATCACCAGTGCCGCCAGTTGCCATACCAGCATTACCACTAATATTAATATATACTTCACCATCAGGATATGCCACTATTGTACGGGCTCCTTTTAAAATAACAATACTGCCAAATTGCTCAGCTGCCAGCCTGGCTACATAGACCCGGTCTTGATTAACCTCCTCGGGCGATAATCCGATCAGTCTGGCCATTTCACCCGGGTGCGGTGTTAATACTGGCAAAGCTTTTGTTCCTGTTAATAATTCGCCACATTCAGCGATCGCATGAAGGGCATCCGCATCAATCACCAGCGGCCTGTCTAAATGTCTAATGATTTCTTGAATCAGCTCTTTTGTTCCAGCATGATTGCCTAATCCGGGGCCAATAGCAACAGCATCGCATTTTTCGGCAAATTCCAAAATTGGTGTCAGCGCATCGGCCCCAATAGCTCCTGCAGCTGCTTCTGGCAAAGGCAGTGTCATGACTTCAGTTAACTTTACTTCCATAATATCATTAAGGCTTTCAGCAATTGCAAGCGTCACCAGCCCAGCTCCTGATTTAAGCGCAGCAGTTGAGGCCAAAGCTGCTGCACCGGTTAATCCCCGTGATCCTGCCACGACTAGGACCCTTCCACAAGTACCTTTATGCGCATCCGGGCGTCTTTTCATCAGCAGCTTTCTGACATCTCCGGCTGTAATTAAATTCTGCTTAATAGTAGGAGCTGTTAATAAATAAGCAGGTAAACCAATATCAGCCACCAATAAATTACCAGCATAAGATGCGCCAGGATATAACACGATACCAGGCTTGGGCAAACCGAAAGTAACAGTATGTGTGGCCTGAATAGCTATTGTAAGAACTTGTCCGTTATCAGCATCAACTCCTGTTGGGATATCAATCGCTACTACGGGTTTATTCGCCTCATTAATAGTTTGTACAGCCTTATACATTTCATCAGTTAATATTCCCTTAAAACCGGTTCCTAGTAATGCATCTACCAAACAATCAGCAAAAGTACCGGCAATTTTAACTTTATCCCAGTCACGTTCCCCAGTTACTTCGACAACATCAACATTCATTTTATTTAAGATATTGAAATTGATGGCAGCATCGCCTTTCATATCCTCTTTATTACCAATCAAAAAGACCTTTACTTTGGCTCCCTGGTTGGTTAAATGACGAGCCACTACAAAGCCATCGCCGCCATTATTTCCTTTGCCAGCAAAAATACATATTTTTTTGCACTGTAAATCGCCAAGCATTCTTTCAATAGCTTGCACAGTTTCTACTCCAGCATTTTCCATGAGTACAATACCGGGAATTCCATAATATTCGATGGCCTGGCGATCAATATCGCGCATTTCAGCCGCGGTTGCTACTTTCATCAATTTTTCCTCCCCATAATATAACATTTGCTGCCGCATACTGCCTTGCATGCGTAAGTGATATGTATATGTTTGTGACCCCTAAGCCAGCAGCGTAATCAGCAAAATAACCTGTCAATAGAACTTGCGGACAACCTTCTGAATTGGGCGTAATTTCTATGTTTAGCAGTTCTCCGCCAACCAACCCCGTACCAAGAGCCTTAAGCACTGCTTCCTTACCTGCAAAACGCGCCGCATAGGAAGCCGCCCGCTGTTTCCCTTTGCAATTACAATAATTTTGTTCTGCGGCAGTAAACACTCTTTGAATAAATCGCTCCCGCGAAATGGCTGCTTCGATACGGTCAATCTCAATAATATCTATTCCAGTACCAATAATCATGCTTTCACCCCGACTTATTATTCCCAATTTGCACAATTCACTTTAGGCTATGACATACTAAAACCAAAGGATGATTTCATCCTTTGGTTTTAGGTTTTAGCCCTGCCCATCCACTGAAGGCAGATTAAAACGTACAAAAGCCGTTGTACCGGATTCTGAAGAATCAAATTCAATCACAGCATCATGACGGGCAGCAACACTAAAACAAACAGCCAGCCCCAAGCCAGTCCCCTGTTCTTTGGTCGTAAAAAAAGGGGTGCCGATTTTTTCCAGTAATTCAGGCCTCATTCCAATACCTTTGTCATACACTGCCAATACCACTGTATTGGCCTCCAAATATGTCCTTATTTTAAGCATGCCGCTTGTTGTCATTGCTTCTAAGCCATTCAAAGCCAGATTCAACACAAGCTGCCGTATTTCTTTTTCATCCAGATAGAGATTCGGACAACTGGTAGCTTCAAAAATAATGGTTTTATCGGATCGAATAGCTTCTGCTTGGATCAAAGGCAGCAAGTTTTCGATAATCTGATTCAGCGACTGCAGCCGCCGGTCAGTAGGCTTATCTTTCGCTAAACTGAGATATTCTGTAATAATCGCATTGGCCCGATCTAATTCCTCAATCATCAAATCAATATGAAGCGGCGATAAGTTTCCTCGTTGCTTTGTCATTTGTAAAAAACCACGTACTGTTGTCATGGGGTTTCTGATTTCATGAGCAATCCCAGCTGCCATTTCACCGATCAAATTCATGCGATCAAAACGAGCCATTTTATTTTCTAAAAAGACGCGCTCGGTAATATCAGTGATCACTTTCATTTGACAGCGTTCACCACCTACTTTAATACTCTCAATAGACAGCAGCGCCTCCCGCACCTGGCCGGTTTTGGTGAAATACCGGATTCTCGCATTCCGTAATATATTCTTCGGCTGCAGACGATCTTCTTCTGCCTGCCCTGAAACAAAAACAATATTCAATTTATCGGTAGTCTGATTAATAACCTCTTCGCGGGTATACCCGGTAAACGTAACCCAGCTCTCATTTACATCAATATAACGTCCATCCCGACAGGATGTTATTGCAATCAAACTTGGACTAGACTCAAATATTTTGCGAAACCGCTCCTGTGATACGCGCAAATTATCGGCAATAATTTTACGTTCTTCAATTTCATGCTGCAATTTAGTATTTGCCGATAACAATTCCAGCGTGCGGGCTTCAACCAAGCGCTCCAGGTTCTCATAGTGCAGACTACGTTCAAACTCCAACTGTTTGCGTTCACTGACATCGCGTATGGAGCAAACATAGATACAGTCGTTTTCGAAATTGGCTCTCCGAATCTGAATATCAGCCGGAAATGTCGTGCCATTGTTTCGTAAAGCCGTAACTTCAGTTATTTTCTCATCCAATTCACTAACAGGCGTGTCAGCAATCATAATTTCGGTAACATCAGCCAACGTGCACACTGGATGAAACAGTTTTTCAATCCGGTCACCTTCTAAATCACTAACACTATAGCCAAACATTCTGTTAATAGCCGGATTAATGGTCAAGATATAGCCTGCAGCATTAAATGTAATCAACGTATCCAGTGCGGTATCGGCAATAACCCGAGCTAAAGCTCTTGTTTTTCGCAAATCAAGTTTGATTCTGTCAAGTCGGGCGCTAGTCTGCTGCAATTCAATGGTTCTCGTATCCAATAACTGACTGTCATGTTTCACTTCGTTATATTTCCGATGCATCTTGACAAATTGCTCCACCTTAGAACGCAACGAGTTTGGATGAAACGGCTTGACAATGTAATCAAAAGCACCCACGGAATACCCTTGATTAATATGGTCAGGCGGCTGTTTAATAGCAGTGATAAAAATAATGGGAATATGTCTTGACTTCTCCCGTGATTTAATAAGCTTAGCTGTTTCAAAGCCATTAAGTCCCGGCATTTGCACATCTAGTAAAATAACAGCAAAATCTTCCTGTAAAACATATTTTAGCGCTTGCTCCCCAGAATTGGCACTAATTAGATGATAATCATCTGATGCTAATACTGCCTCTAAAGCTAATATGTTTTCCGGGTGGTCATCAACCATTAATATCTTCACCTTTTGCTTAGTCACTCACAACATTCCTTTATTCGTTATTACCCACTGATGATAAGCCTAACTCCCAATAAGAAAAGCATTTTGGCAGGTAAGCATTATCCACGCCTATTGTAAAATCATTGAACAATCAACAATTTTTCTTTGCATAGAGTTTTTGGTCTTTATCTATCTCAGTATAGAAGCAAGCCGTTTGTGAGTATTTAATTGATTCTTTATCCCCTAGTCCTAAGAAGCCATTTGGGCTTAAGCTGTTATGAAAGAGATTATAAACCCGTTCTTGTAACAGCTTATTAAAATAAATTGTTACATTGCGGCAAACAATCACATGAAATTCGTTAAATGAATGATCGGTTGCCAAATTATGTTGTGCGAAAATAATATTTTCTTTCAGTCGCGAACTAAAAAGCACGTCATTATTCCGCACCGTATAATACTCAGAAAATGCGCAAGTTCCCCCGGCTCGATGATAGTTTTTTGTATATTCCTGCATTCTTTCAAGTGGAATAATACCTTGCATGGCTTTTTGTAAAACAGTATCACAAATATCGGTAGCATAAATCTTCGTCTTATTGTAAAGATCTTCTTCGTGTAACAAAATAGCCATTGAATAGACTTCTTCACCACTTGAACAACCAGCGTGCCATATCCGAATATAAGGGTAATTCCGGATGACTGGGATTACTTTAGTTCGGAAAGCCTGGAAAAAATCAGGATTGCGGAACATCTCAGTCACATTGATCGATAAATCAGCAAACAAGCGATCCATGACCCGCGAATCATGCAGGACCTTTTCCTGCAATCCGGAAATTGTCAAAAGTCGTTCTGCCCGCATTCTATGAAAAATTCTTCTACGTAAAAACTGATAAGCATAATTACGGTATTCATATCCGTATACCCGATAAATTGCTTCTAGCAGTAATTCTATTTCAATTTGTTCCACATGATTGTCCAGTCCACAATTGGACGTTAACTCCAAAACACTCACCTATCTATAAAGCCACACCCGCATTAGAGAGAGCAGCTGCTCTAAATTCACCGGCTTACTAATGTAGTCTGATGCACCCGCTTGCAAACACTGTTCACGATCATTTTTCATAGCCTTTGCAGTCAGCGCTATGATGGGTAAATCTTTGAATTTTGGAATATCACGAATAAGCCGCATGGCTTTATAGCCATCCATCTCCGGCATCATGACATCCATCAGTACCAAATCAACATCAGGATGCTCTTGAATAAGTTCAATTCCCTCTTTGCCATTTTCAGCGACAATTGCTTCCATATGCTGACTTTCAAGTGCAGAAGTTAATGCAAACAAATTACGCATATCATCATCAATAATGAGAACTTTCTTACCAGCAAGTACTTCCTGATTCTCAACGGAAACTTCTGCTGGAATGGTTTCTACCGATAAAGTGGCTGCAGATTGCTGAATAGCTTGATAATCATTCGCTTTTACATAGCTTGGCACATATAGAATAAACGTACTGCCTTGACCAACCACACTTTTCACTTCGATGTATCCACCCATAAGTTTGGCAATATCCCGGCTGATTGTCAACCCTAACCCAGTACCGCCATACTTGCGGCTTGTTGTTCCATCCGCTTGTCTAAAAGCTTTGAAAATAAGCTCCTGTTTATCATTGGCAATACCAATCCCTGTATCATGAACAGAAATTTCAATAACAGAATCCACCTTCAAATCCTCGCGGGCAGCAATCAGCACTTCAGGTTTTGCTTTGTTAATCTCAAGTTTAACGCTGCCTGTTTCAGTGAACTTGAAAGCATTTGACAGCAAATTCTTTAGCACTTGGCGTAAACGCTGTTCGTCAGTGTGCAATATTGCCGGAACGTCAGGGCTGATGTCAGTAGTAAATTCTATGCCCTTACGGCTGGCTAATAATTTGAACTGATTCGTAATATGCTCACACAAACCTCTTGGTCTTACTGCAGAAAGATTGAATTCCATTCTACCTGATTCAATTTTAGATAAATCCAGAATATCATTGATTAAATTTAATAAATCATTCCCTGATGTAGCAATTGTGTTAGCATATTCCACTTGTTTAGCCGTCAAATTGCCTGCTTTATTCTCAGACAAAATTTGGGCTAATATTAACAAGCTATTTAAAGGCGTGCGCAGCTCATGAGACATATTAGCCAAAAATTCCGACTTGTATCTTGAACTTTGCGTTAGCTTCTTAGCATGTTCTTCCAGCGCAGTCTTCGCCTTCTCTAACTCACGGCTTTTGAATTCAGACTGAACATACTGCTGTTCCAGCTGTTCATTAATCGCAATAAGCTCTTGTTGCTGAGCATTTAATTCTTCTTGCTGCGTTTGTAACTCTTCTGATTGCTCCTGCAATTCTTCGGCAAGGGTTTGTGATTCTGTTAATAAGGTTTCAACTTTAACCCGGCTGTCAATAATACTAAGCGTAATCCCGGCACTTTTAACCGCTTCAATAAGGAGTTTTTGTTCAAGACGACCAAAAGTACTAAATGTGGCCAGCTCAACGACACCCCATATTTCATCTTTAAATTCAATCGGTAAAATAAAAATGGATCTGGGTAGAGCACTTCCTAGACCTGATGAAATGTGTATATAATCATTAGGTATCTGATCAATGAGCAACGGCTTGCGGCATAATGCACATTGTCCCGCCAAGCCTTCACCAAATTTCACATACCGTTCACCGGTGTCTTCACCTGCATAAGAATGCAGCTTAAACAGGTACTGTTCCCCATTACGCTGCTCTTTTAAGTAAAACACACCAAAAGTTGCACCAACAAGCGGTGCAACCTTTTCCAGAAAAGCTTGTGCTAACCTTCTGAAACCAACCGTACTCTGGCACATCGTAGCGATCTCGGCAATATTAACATGCAGCCAATTCTGTTCTTGCTCAGATTCTGCATGACTGTCAATCACATCAGCCATTTTATTAAAGGCTGCAGCAATCTCACCAACCTCATCTTCAGTTGTAACATGCAAGCGCGGTAAATAATCTAATTTTCCTGTAACTGCATGACTTAAAACACTGGTTACTTGATTGAGGTTCCCGGTAATTCGTTCGACAATCCAGTATGATAATGCCAGTGCGGCAATAATCCCGATGATGATACAACCATAAATAGTACGCACTGCCATATTATAGACATCGAGTGAATGATTGAGCTCACTCTTAATTGCAAGTTCTTCTGCATTTTGCATGCTATCAAGCTCTTGAACAATATCTGATCGAATTTGAGCACCCTGAAACAGCAGCGGGCTGACTTTTTCGAGACTAACACCAGTTTGAACTGCAGTAATAATATCTTCACCAATTCGGTCATAATTGAGAGCAATTGCCCGTACTTTTAGAATTTCTTGACGGGCTTCCTGATCGGATGCAAATCGTTCCAGAGCATCAAGTGCCACCAGCGTATTAGTACGGTAAGATTGCGCTAGCTTAATATTATCTGCTAAAGTAGCCGGATTAGAATGAACCGGAAGGCCACGCAATTCCCGGGATAAATTGTTAAGTTCGTACCTGTATGCCGAAATCAGTCGAACCTTCTCGTAACGGTGATTAACAATCTGAATTGTATTGTGATTTAATTCATTGAACATCTGAATCAAAAAAAGTGAAACAGCCACAATAAGCACTAATATCATACCAAGACCAAGATATAGCTTCGTTCTAATCCGCACTTAAATCACACCTACCTATCACCATTAAACAACCTAAAAATACTTGTTCTACAAAAATATTCCAATACCCTTTTAAAAGCACCTAAAAAACAAAAAAATCGATCAATTCAGCAATCGTGAATGATCGATTTTTTGTTTATTTTATTGACGGTAAGTACGTGATATGAGAACCTCAACACGTCGATTCTTGGCTCGTCCATCAACACTGTCATTGCCAGCAACCGGGCGATATTCACCATAACCAATAGCACTAAACCGCTCAGGCTGCAGCTTGTCCTGAGAAATAATAAATTTCATAAAATTAAGAGAGCGTTTCGAACTCAATTCCCAATTAGATGGAAATTCCCTAGTGTTAATCGGAACATTGTCTGTATGTCCGGATACAATAATCTTTTGTTGCAATGGCACTAATAATTGTGAAACTGCTGCCCCAATCCGACGCGATTCGGGCAATAATTCAGCACTGCCGGATGGAAATAGTGCCGTATCTTTGATTCTTATCAGCAGGCCATCTTCTGTAAGGGCTGTCTGCAAATCACCAGCCAAATTATTATCATTAATATATTTATCGACAACCCGTTTTACTTCCAACAGTTGTGCTGTCTCCTTCAAATACGCCTGTTCTTTTTCGGTACCGGCAGGCGGATCTTCAGTTGCACTGGGTGTCGACATCGAGCTGTCTAGGATCGCTGGACTTCCACTGGAAAAAGCAGCGCTGAATGAATTGGCCATGCGATCAAATTTCTTTTGATCCACTTGTGATGATGCAAACAGCACAATAAATAGTGCCAATAACAAAGTCAGCAAATCTGCATAAGGGATCAGCCATGTTTCATCGATATGCTCTTCATGGTGCTTTTCATGATGTTTTTTCCTGGACATTAATTTATCCCTCCGATTTGTCCGGCTTCAACTGGGCACGTTCGTTCTGAGGAATAAACACCACCAACTTGGCTTCAATGGCGGTGGGAGAATCCCCTGCCTGCAAGGATAAAATCCCTTCAATCATCATTTTTTTGACTTCAACTTCTTTTTTTGAAATCATTTTTAATTTATTAGCAAATGGATGCCATAACACATACCCGGTGAAAATACCCAGCAAGGTTGCAATAAAAGCAGCCGCAATAGAATGGCCTAGTTTTTCAATATCATCAAGATTGCCGAGGGCGGCAATAAGACCAACAACCGCTCCCAATACCCCCAGAGTAGGTGCATATGTACCTGCCTGCGAAAAAATCAGTGCACCATCCCGATGGCGTTCTTCCATTCCTTGTATTTCTGCATCAAGTACGTCACTGACAAAGTCAGGATCCAGACCATCAATAACCATGCTTAACCCATTGCGCAAAAAAGGATCTGTAATATCAGACACCCTGCTTTCCAAGGCTAAAATACCTTCACGCCGTGCAGTTTGCGATAATTCAACAAACATTTTCAATAATTCAGGTTTTGGAAAAAGTTCTGGCTTTTTAAATAACTTTCTTATCAGCACAGGAAACTTTTTAATATGATCTAGTGAAAAGCCATTCAGCAAACACGCTGCAGTACCAACAATTATGATCATAAATGCCGCTGGGTTTATCAGTGCCACTAAGCTTGCCCCTTTAAGAACCATACCAACTAGAACTGCGGCAAGACCTAACACCAGACCAAAAATCGTAGACGTTTCCAAATTGATAGCCTCCTATACTCCCATACCCATTTTGTCGTAATTTGTAAGTTCTACATAAAATTTTATCATTACTAATTCGTTCTTGTCTACAAATTATCCAATGATTATGCATAAACTAACAAATAGTTAACAGTAAGTAAACATAAAAATAAATTGAATGCTTAAGTAATTTCTATTTTTTTGTAGAATTAACCTCTTTTTTTGCCAACTTTTTTCAGACATAACCTACTCTTTTGCGGCTAAAAATAGGATCAAGATATCTGCCAAATTGTGCACGTGCAGCCACATCAAACATAATCATGTTGAAAATGTCACACAAAGAGTGAGGTGCGCTGCTGCATGCGTATATTAATTTGCATGCTATTCTTGCTATTAACCTTTTTGAGTTCGGCTCTTGCTAATCCGGAAATACATATCAATATTCCGGCTTATCAGCTGCAATTGGTAGATCATGATAAAGTTGTTAGAGAATATAACGTTGCCGTCGGCACTCCTTATGAACAAACGCCGACCGGTTCATTCCAGGTTTTCTATAAAGAGCAATTTCCTACCTGGATACCTGGAAGTAATTTCAGCGATCACACACCGGTTGCCCCAGGTCCTGATAATCCGCTAGGCACACGCTGGATGGAATTTAAAACAAACTATGGTATTCATGGAACTAACAAAGGCTGGGACATTAATTATCCAGTTTCAGGCGGCTGCATTCGGATGCAGGATGCGGATGTACGCCAATTATATGAATTAGTTGATATTGGAACCCCTGTGATCATTACCTATGAAACCATGTTTATTATTGAAAAGCCAGATGGCTTGTATTTGAAACTCTTGCCTGATATCTACAACCGGGCAACCAATTCTCATGCGCGCTTGCAGCAGCTTTATCAGCCCTATGCAGTAAAATATCCTATTTTTAAGAACCCACAAAGTTTTACTCTGCCAATAGAAACAGCGACCGAAGTAAAGATAGCTATGCCTGCCAAATAACAGTTTGATCGTAAAGACTTACAAGCAGACTAATAGCCCAATCATTCGAGACAAAAAGACTTTTGAATAGACCTGTCCAAATAAGTGCGGTAACAGCCGCACTTATTTGGCATCTCTTCACTATCTGAATGTGCATTATACAAAATAATCAATGCCTGCTCTCGGGAAATAGCGGCTAATCGTTTCCTGCATAAAGCTTTTCATTTCATTCATCATATCTTTTTCATAAATATATTTTCCGTAACCAAACTGACCAAATTTGAACTTACGGCTGCTCTCCTCCATCGGCAGCAAAGTTTCGGGAAATATATTTAAAATATTGTTTTTAGCACGGGTGGTAAAGCGATGGGTAATGAGTTCAAACCGAATATCCTGCTGAGCCTGTGCCGGTAATTGTTTTCCCAACTGACTAAATAGTTTATGATATTCATCCTGCCAATCAGCAAAATGGAAAATTGGCGCGATAATAAACCCAAGTGGATAACCAGCAGCCGCAACTTTGGCTGCGGCGTTAACCCGCTCCAGCAACCCTGGAGTTTGATGCTCAAAATTTTTAATTACAGAATCGGCATTCAAACTAAATCGAAATCTTGTATGACCATGATGTTCAATCTGCAGCAAGGAATCAACATCGGTAAACTTAGTGACAAAACGAAAACGCCCTAATTCCTGCTTACCAAAGAACTCAATCGTCGATTTCAATAATCCTGTTAAATATTCAGTAGGAATAGGATCCGATGTAGCAGCTCCCTCGAAGATAGTGGTTTCCGGAGAACGTTCTGCCATATAGTGCTCAGCCTTAAGCAGAATCTCATCGATATTCACATACACCCTCAAGTAGGGTTTCTTGCCTAATGTTGTTGAAAGATAGCAATACTCGCACATCCCCGGACAACTGGTATTCAGCGGCAGTTGGTAGTGAGCAGATGGCTTACAGGCAGCAAAATTTGTACTTTTCCGTACCCCGACTACCAGCGTACGTTTGGCCTCCCGATAAGCCTGCTGAGGAGTTTGTCCTGGTATTCCGATAATACGATTGTGAGAAGCAGCAAAAGAAATGGGTACGCCCATAGCAGTAATTTGATCATAAATTTTTTGACCCAAGGAGTATTGCAGCGCGTTCTGCTCAAATATGGCTCTTGCTGGCACAAATTGCAGCATACCATCACCCTCTCTGAAATATTGGTGATTATAGTATGCGTCGCACCTTCCCTGATCATTTAAAATCATTTATTACTGCTTTTTTATTCTATAACCAAATTCATTAGAAACACTGCGCCCAATACTGGTAATCTTACCAGTAATACAACCGCGGCAATGAGCAGGCGTATCATTGATACATATCTTTCCAGGATATAAGGCATACAACTCCCGATATTCGCCTTCTGTAACATTTGGCATGGCTACATTGGCTCCACTCTGCAGAGCAATAATTCGTCCATTCTTATTGAGAGTTTCCATTGCCGTCGTTGCCGGAATATTGGCATCAGGCAGCAGCAGCCTGATAATGGCCATGACCTTCAGACTGGCTTCAAAAGTTCCGCCTGGAGCATCCTTCAGCGGTGTTGCGGCGTTAGGAATGAAAGGACCGAGCCCAATCATATCAGCATCAAGATCTTTAAAAAACAGAATATCCTCAGCCAGCGATTCAAGCGTTTGATTTGGCAGTCCAACTAAACACCCAGTTCCCACCTCATACCCTAAATCCTTGAGATCCTGTAAACAGCGTTTGCGATTCTCGAAACTCATTCCCGGATGAAGTGCTGCGTAAAGCTCCTCATCTGTTGTTTCAATACGCATTAAATAACGATCAGCACCCGCCTGTTTGTAGGCGGCATATTCTGCCCGCGATTTTTCACCAATGCTTAACGTTAATGCTAAGTCAAGTTCTTTTATTTTCGCAATAATATGCTGCAATATATCAGTAGTATAGAAATCATCTTCACCTGACTGTAAAACAAGGGTTTTATAACCATATGATTTAGCCTTTACAGCAAAATCCACAATGGTATCTGGTTCCAGACGATACCGTCTAATCGAAGTATTCGCCCGGCGAAGACCACAATAAAGACAGTTTTGTCTGCAAATATTCGAAAATTCAACTAAGCCGCGTAAATGCACCGTTTCACCAACATAAGCAGCACGTATCCTATCGGCCGCTTCAAATAACTGTTTATTGATATGATCACTGGCTAATAAGCTGACAATCTCTTGTTTATTCAAACTATGTACTGTACTGGCTTTAGCAATGATGTCTAACAAATTTACCACCATCATTCATCCCCAATAACCTAAATTTTTGCATCAGATTAGTTTTCTCATTATAACAAATTTCCCTGAATTACAATAGATACTCTAGCGAATTCTATTGCAGCAGCAAAGCTTTGTTTACAAGAATTCAGCAATTGGGAACAAGTCAAATCGTCATCAACCACCTCCTGAATAATATAAATATCCTATACTATTTATAGCACATTGCACCCGCTAAAAACGATAGGATAAAAGTACCATAATGTTAGGACAAACCATCTAAAAAGATGGCTTCTTTTTTACGCCAAGTTGTTTGTAAATCGGCACGGTATAACTTGATCCACAGGCATGATTCTTTGAATATTTGGCAATATTAGTGATAAGTGGAATTCAGGAGGTCTTTTATGAATAGTCAACGCATTTTATTTGTCGGCGGTTTACTGCTGTTTTTATCCAGCCTGGCCTATGGAGTATTTTATGACGGATATTTAGCTGTCGAGAACCATCGCGCTGTTATCTACAATTTAGATATGGCATTAAATATGGCGGCAAAAGGTGACTTAACCATGGCAAGTGCCTTTGCAAATGAGTTTGGTTTGGAAAGCCAAACTCATGATATCCAGTCACGTATTTCCTTGCATCTTGCGCTTGCCGGAGCTATGGCGACAACACCATTATGGATTCTCCCAAAGCTGGATATTAGTGAACGCTTAAAACGGGTTTTGGCATTGTTAATTATCTTTGGCGGGGCCGTGTTAGCTGCCGGTGATTTCATGCAAGCGTTAGGATTAGTCAAATATGGTTTTTATACCGTACTTGCCGGTTATACATGGATGGCTTTAGGGTTGCTAGGTTACTTCTTTTATGGATTACTGACAATGTGGCTCAATCAGGAACCTCGCACTAAAAAACGCGGCGGCTGATTGCTAAAAAAGCCTCTCCAAATCAGCATTGTCTGCTGACCGGAGAGGCTTTTTCGCTATGAATTCACAACATTAACTGGGTTACCGTCAATATAACTCTTCAAATTATTAATAGCAATGTCTAACAAACGCTGTCTGGCTTCTTTTGGCGCCCAGGCAATATGCGGCGTAATTAAGCAGTTTTTTGCAGTTAATAACGGATTATCTGCCTTAATCGGTTCTGAAGACACAACATCAACTGCCGCACCTGCGACTTTGCCGCTGTTTAATGCATCAGCAAGATCCTGCTCAACAATGAGCGGGCCACGTGACGTATTCACAATCATAACTCCTGGCTTCATTTTTGCAATTGTGTCACGATTGATAATGCCTTTCGTACTTTCGAACAATGGGCAATGCAGACTAATTGCATCCGATTGCGTTAATAATTCTTCAAGCTCAACAAACCTTAAGCTACTGCTTTCCAACTCTTTATTTTGATAGCTGTCATAGGCTAATATATTCATACCTAAGGCTTGCGCAATCTTAGCCGTCAACTGACCAATACGGCCAAAGCCAATAATCCCTAAATTTTTTCCTGCAAGCTCAATCAATGGATAATTCCAAAAGCACCAATCAGCATTAGCGGTCCAATCCCCTTGTCTCACAGCATCACTATGAGCACCAACGTGATGACACATTTCCAATAACAATGCAATAGCCATTTGCGAAACAGCAGTTGTGCCATAAGTAGGAATATTAGTAACAACGATTCCACGTTTCTTAGCTGCTTCAACATCTACGACATTATATCCGGTGGCCAAAACACCAATATATTTAAGGTTAGGCATAGCGTTAATGGCTTCAGCTGGCAATGGTGTTTTATTGGTAAAGACAGCTTCAGCATCACCAACCCGCTCAATAATTAATGCTAGCCCGCTGATATCATAAGCGGTTCGGTCATATACCGTTACCTCAGAAATCCGCTTAAGCTCATCCCAAGTTAAATCTCCCGGATTCAAAGTAAATCCATCAAGTACTACGGTTTTCATTTAAAAATCCCCTTTCCTCATTTACACTTTATCCCAAGCCAAATTTAATACCCGTTTGGCATTAGCAATCACAAGATCAGGATCTTCATCTTCAAATGGTTTTACCTCAAAGCTGACAATTGGTCTGTTTTCCTTGTTGAGGAACCCAATTGACAATAGCACACGTAGATAGGCCATTAATTCTTCAACATCATTTTCCCCATTAGGAAACCCAAAGCGAGGGTGAGCATCACCATAAGCCGGATAGGAAGGATCTTTAACCACACAGTTTCCCATATGCGCATGGATGATATAATCTTTGATTGGAATCAAGGATTCTTCAGGTGTCTCATGCAATAATGGCAAGTGACTTAAATCGACCATTAAACCAAAGTTATCATAAGCTGCGGTAATTTCTGCTGCAAAGCGTTTGGCTAATGCCACTGGGCCAATAATTGACTTTTTATCAACATCATAGTCAAACACCTCAAGGGCTACCTTCATATCGCCTTTTGATTTTGCATAAGCACAAATTTCCTTGGTTGATTGAACCAACGCCTGATAAGCTTCTTCCTTAGACTCTTCGGAATATTTTCCGCTTAGAAACGCAAAGGCTGTGGCCCCCATTTCATAAGCCTCATCAATTCCCGCTTTTAAGGATGCCAAAGCTTGCTGCCTGCCAGCTTCGTTAAGATCATTAATATTCAAACCAGTTGTCAGCAAACGTGGCTGTGCCCCATAGGTTACAGTTAAATGAGCGGTTTCAATCATCTTCTTTACCCTTTTTCTGGTCGCGGGATCTTTCATCCAGGTTATTTCAGCAACTTCGAAATAGTCATCAACAGCTATTTTATAAAAAGTTTCTTCGATAGGACCTTCACCTTTACTAACAGTTGGATATGCCATGAAATGAATTAAACCAACTTTCATATATTGGCGCATAGATTCATTCATATAATTCCCTCCCAAATAAATTTTTGCCCTTGTTGAAACTTATCCACAGAATTCCAGTAATGCGGTGTCCAGGTGATCGTACCACTTAAAGAAAAAAACAACTTTACATGCCGGTACGCAGCTTGCCTCCTTTCAAGATAACCTTTGCAAAAAGGCACTCTCGATATTTTTCAGATGAGTCAGCATAGCACGAGCCGCTTTGCGCGAATCACGTTTCTTAATTGCCATAAATATTTCTTCATGCTCATTTTGATACGCTTGGTCACGCCCGGAGACTTCTAAACTTTTTTCCTTCATACTTAGCCATAGATGCTCACTCATCTGTTCAGTAATATCCAGCATAACCCGGTATAGTATCTCATTTTGAGCACCACGGGCAAAAGCTAAATGAACATCCCGATCTAACGCAAAAGCATGCTTGCCAGGAGTGCTGTTATTAAGCAATGCCTTAAGTGCCTGCTCCATGTCAGCAATTTCCTGCTCAGTTGCCTTCTTGGCAGCAAGACTCACCATCTCAGGCTCAATAACCCGCCGGGCTTCCAATAGTTCAAACGGATTTACTAGATGATCTGATTCTTTTGAAATGGTCGGCAAATTGGCTTTTGCGTCCATTCTAACAAAGGTTCCAATACCATGTCTTACCTCCAGCAAACCAAGTGCTTCAAGCACACTAAGCGCTTCGCGTAAAGATTGACGACCAATATTCAGAGCACTGGATAAAGAACGCTCAGAAGGAAGGCGATCTCCGGGTTTTAACTCGCCTTGCTCAATGAGCTTGCTGATTTGTTCAACAATTTCGGCATATGTTTTAGTCTGTTTTACTACTTGAAATTTCAGCATAGCGTCCCTCTTCATTGAAAAATATAACTGGTCGACTCATCGTACCACTTCATTAATTCATCAATCTATTCTAATTTCCTGCAAAATATAAAAATTTATTCCTGTGCAGACTAACCTTAATGCGCCAGCCTGCCCTGTAAAAGAGTGGAGAAATTTGTCACCAACCCGATTAACTCTGTTTTTAAAGTACAAATCGCATACCTGCTGCCACTCTGCCGTGAGCGTGCCGCTCTTTAAAACCAAGCCGTTTTCAGCAAATGAATGGCTGCAGCAATTTCAGCAGAAGGAATCTTTGAAAAATATAAGATAATCTGCGGCAGCTTTTCATTTGAAGCTTCTAAATAGTAATCACGTACCGGGGCAATTTTACAGCCATTTGCCAATGCTTTGCTCACCAATTCGGCTGCTGTCAGCTCTGACTTCACCACTAAAATAGTATGCAGACCCGCCTCACTCTCATTCACTTCAGCAGCATCACCAAGAATTTTTTTTATGGCATCAAAAAACAGTAATCTTTTTTCATAATACAATTTACGGAGGCGGCGAATTTGACGCTCCAAGTGCCCATCTTCCATATACTTGGCCAGGGCCAGCTGCTCAACCGTTGAAGCAGCCTGGTTGTACAATCCGGCATTTTTTCGATAAACATCCATAAGACGCTCAGGCAATACCATATAACTAATCCGAATAGAAGGAGGAATGATTTTGGAAAACGACCCCAAATACACGACATGATCATTGGTATCCAGCCCCTTCAAAGCAGGAATTGGGCGGCCAAAATAACGAAATTCACTGTCATAGTCATCTTCAATAATCATGCCGTCAACTTGTTCAGCCCATTGCAGCAGGCGATTGCGCATACCAATTGGCATAATGTAGCCTGTAGGAAATTGATGGGACGGGCTCACATAGACCAGCCGAGCACCACAGTTGGTTAATTCCTCCATATCAATGCCGCCTTGGTTCATGCGAATCGGAATAATATCAAAAGAATGATCAGTAAAGATTTGGCGGCCATTTTTAAACCCCGGCTCTTCAAAAGCGATATTCGTGTATTTGATCTTCAGCAAACTGCATAAGGTGTGCAATAATGTTTGAATTCCGGCACCCACAATAATTTGATCTTTATGGACATTCACACCGCGAGAATGGTGAATATATTTAACAATCTCAGCCCGCAATTCTTCTTCGCCGCTACTGTTGCCATAGCCGATCAAGCGTCTTTTGTTTGCAAAAACTTTATTAATATACCGCTTCCACAGTGAAAAATCAAAACCATCCATGTCCATTTCACCGCTGGAAAAATCATAGAGGACCTTTTCCTCTTTGCTCTTCAAAGCAGGATAAGGCTGACTTCGGATGGTTGTTGTGGACAGGACAACACTATCCAGCTTATTCACAGCATAGCGTGACCGGTTATAGTTTTGAATATAGCCTTCACTGGCAAGCTGCTGATAGGCCTTCTCGACAGTAATCTTACTGATCGAAAGGTTATTGGAAAGCCCCCGTATCGAAGGCAGTTTCACACCTTCTGCTAAGCGGTTGTATTCAATCTCAGCTTTAAAATATTTATAAAGTTGAATGTACAGCGGTTCTTTTAACTTAGGATCAATCATAATTAAATCCACAATTTTACCTCCCGCAAAACTGTCATTATCAAAATTATGCATTCTGTGTATTTTAAAAGGTTCAAATATATTTTATAATACAAATTATATTTTGCAAGCTTTAGGTGAACGATTGTTAGAACACCTTTGACAACAAGCAATTCTGATCTGGGAGGACAAATGTATGACAATTTTTAGAGCAATGACAGTGGCGGGCTCAGACACCAGCGGCGGTGCTGGCCTACAGGCAGACCTTAAAACGTTTCAAGAGTTAGGGATTTATGGAATGACAGCCATAACAGTCATCGTAGCACAAAATCCTGCCAATGACTGGGCTCATGACGTTTATCCACTATCCTTAGACGTTATTGAAGCTCAAATGGACACTATTTTAGCTGGTATTGGCGTTAATGCCTTTAAAACCGGCATGTTGG
The DNA here is from genome assembly GCA_003990955.1 of Sporomusaceae bacterium FL31. GTDB lineage: Bacteria > Bacillota > Negativicutes > DSM-1736 > Dendrosporobacteraceae > BIFV01. The sequence goes on along the minus strand of BIFV01000015.1, from coordinate 7,973 downwards.
CAACCAGCGAGGTTATCGCATTAGTTGCTAAAAAAATTGATCAGTATGCAGTTAAAAATGTAGTAATCGATCCGGTCATGGTGTGCAAAGGTACAGAAGAGGTGCTGCATCCCGAAGCAGCCATCAGCATTCGCCAGGAACTGGCTCCACGCGCTACCATCATTACCCCAAATATCTTTGAAGCTTCTCAGTTAAGCGGCATTAATATTCGTTCAGTTGAAGACATGAAAACTGCTGCTGCTGAAATCTATAAACTTGGTGCTAAAAATGTCCTAATCAAGGGTGGTTCAAAACTTGGCACGCCAACAGCCATCGATGTACTCTATGACGGCACTGAATTTGAAATCCTGGAATCACCTAAACTGGATACGAAATATACGCATGGCGCAGGCTGCACCTATGCAGCTGCGATTACTGCCGGTCTGGCAAAAGGCCTAACAGTACGGGAAGCAGTAAGACAGGCCAAAGCCTTTATCAATACAGCTTTGACTCATTCCTTCCCCTTGAATGAATATGTAGGCCCGCTCTATCATGCAGCACACCGATTGAAATAAGAATGCCAAAGCGAACGGTCTAGCCAAACTGGCTAGATCGTTCTTCTTTTTGTTCAGAATCAATGCTTACATAGACAACTTTCTCCTTGTAAAATTCAAACATAAGATAATTACATAAAGTAGTTTTTCTTCGTCATGCCCCATCCGTGTAAGAACAACAAGGAGGGTCTATGTCTAAATTATTAAGAAATCAAGAGCTATGCGAGGATGTGCCACAACCAATAAGAGATGATGGCGCTGGCGCCCTTGATCTTGGGCCGCGAGACATTCTGAGAGACTTTGAAAATCCGGACATGCTTGTCCCACCAGCTACAGATGCCGGCTTAATCCCAAACCTGAAATTTTCATTTTCTGATGCCCATATGACATTAAACCACGGCGGCTGGTCGCGCGAGATAACAATTCGTGAACTGCCAGTTGCCACAACACTAGCCGGAGTAAATATGGCTTTAACGCCTGGCGGTGTTCGCGAGATGCATTGGCATTCCCAAACAGAGTGGGCTTATGTCTTATTGGGTAGCGCCCGTGTAACTTCGGTAGACCAGGATGGCCGAAATTTTATTGGTGATATCTTTCCTGGTGATTTATGGTTCTTTCCTGCAGGCATTCCGCATACCATCCAGGGGCTGGAGAATGGCTGCGAATTTTTACTTGTCTTTAACGATGGTCATTTCTCTGATCTCAATACCTTTTCCATTTCTGATTGGTTCGCACACACCCCTAAAGAAATCCTGTCAGCAAATTTCGGCGTACCCACTAGTGTCTTTGCCAATATTCCTGCCAAACAGCGATACATTTATCAATCCAGTATCCCTGGAACCATCCAAAGCCAGAAAGTCCCCGATCCCTTCGGTACAGTACCAAAAACCTTTAAACATCGGTTGCTTGCCCAAAAACCGCTCGAATATCCATATGGAACGGTGCGTATCGTGGATTCAAGTAATTTCCCTATTTCAACGACCACTGCAGCGGCTTTGGTGGAAGTTAAGCCAGGGGGCATGAGAGAGATGCATTGGCACTTTGACGATGAGTGGCAATACTTCATCTCAGGAATGGGGCGAATGACTGCATTTGCCGCAAATGGCAATGCGCGTACTTTCAATGTCCAGGCTGGTGATGTTGGCTATATTCCATTTCCTTATGGCCACTATGTACAAAACACCGGTGACTGCAGTCTCTGGTTTTTGGAGTTATTCCGCTCAGCCCACTATGCCGATATGTCACTAAACCAATGGATGGCACTAACTCCGCCTGAGCTGGTACAAAGCAATCTGCATGTAAGTTCAAACTTTATTGAGTCTCTGCGGAGACAAAAAATAGAAATTGTTTAACTACAAATAATTATATTTATAAACGATAAAGAACATCAAAAAAGAATGACCCTAAGTTTGTGAAGTGAACCCTCAAAACGGAAGATGAAAGAAAACAACCTCCTATGGTAGGATAAAAAGGAACTACCATAGGAGGTTGTTTCATTATGGCTGGGAAAAAGGGAATGAAACATTACTCAGAAGCAATTAAACAGCAAGCTGTTCGGATGCATCTGGAGGATGGCCTAACACTGAATGAAGTTATGATACAACTCGGTATCACGTCTAAATCCCAGCTTAAAGTATGGTGTCGACGCCATCGGAATAGAGACAAACCTGGAGTGCAGCCTAAGCCCAAGGGAAGGCCAAGAAAAAGGCCAAGATCTGAACAAGAACAGATAAAATATGAACTAAAGCAACTACGAATGGAGAATGAATTGCTGAGAAATTTTCTATGCGAGGCGGGAAGGAGCTGAGTAATTATCTCCGCTATCGGGTGATCTTCCGTTTTGAAGGTAGGTATCCTTTAGGAGGGATGTGTAGAATATTCAATGTGTCCTATTCTGGGTACTACAAATGGCGAGTTCGGCAAAATCAGCCAGACCGGGATATACACCTGTCTGAACTGATTTTGAATAGATACAATGCTTCTAATGGCAGTGCCGGATATAGACAAATTACGCTTCAAATAACTAAACATTATGGTGTACTAGTTAATCATAAAGTTGTATACCGGATCATGAAAAAACTAGGTATCCAATCAGTATCCCGACGGCGGCGACCCTATACTCATTACAGTGATGCGCTTCATCGTTATGAAAACATCCTAAACCGTAACTTTAACGCAGAGCGGTCGAACCAGAAATGGGTAACGGATATTACCTATATACATACTCAGCAGGGAATCCTTTATCTGTCAGCCATCAAGGATCTCAGCGATGGCTTTATCGTAGGTCATAGAATGGGAACGGAGCAGAGCGTCAATTTAGTTACAATGACAATTAAAGAAGCGTTAAAAAGGGAAAAGGTCGCAAGTGGACTGGTACTCCACAGCGACCAAGGCTTCCAATACACTTCCCACGCGTATTTTCGCCTACTTCAAGACTATGATATGACACCATCAATGTCAAGGCGAGGTAATTGCTTAGATAACGCTTGCATAGAGAATTTCTTCGGCATGCTCAAGACAGAATGGATACAGCGTCGTAAGTTTGCAACCATCGATGAAGCCAGAGAGGCCGTAGAGCAGTACATTCATTATTATAACTATGAACGATGCCAGCTTAAAACAAAACTGACACCGTACGAGAAACGGTGCCAGTCTGCGTAATATTGAGTAATCCTATGATAGGGATGTTTCTTTTATCTTCCTTAACCGGGGTTCACTTCATTTGTAAACTTAAGGTCATTCTTTCTATTACCTTGCAACCATTAAGATATGAACATTTTGATATCGTCTTCCGGAGTGGTAATGCCGCCGATGCCAAAGTTCTCTACCAGAACCTTTGCTACATTTGGTGAAAGGAAACCAGGCAGCGTAGGACCGAGGTGAATATTTTTCACACCAAGGTACAACAGAGCTAGCAGCACGATAACGGCTTTTTGTTCATACCAGGCTATATTGTAAGATACAGGAAGTTTATTAACATCATCCAGACCAAACACTTCTTTGAGCTTCAACGCAATAATTGCCAGTGAGTAAGAGTCGTTGCATTGGCCGGCATCCAATACGCGGGGAATACCACCGATGTCACCAAGGGGCAGCTTGTTATAGCGATATTTAGCGCAACCAGCTGTCAAAATCACGGTGTCTTGCGGCAGTGCTTTAGCAAATTCGGCATAATAGTCTCTGCTTTTCATACGGCCGTCGCAGCCTGCCATAACAAAAAACCGTTTAATAGCGCCGCTTTTCACAGCGTCTACTACTTTATCTGCCAGTGCAAGCACCTGGCTGTGGGCAAAACCACCGACAATCTCACCTTGCTCCAATTCTTGAGGCGGTGGGCATTGTTTAGCATGAGCGATAAGCGCCGAAAAATCTTTCGGCTTACCATTCACCCGCTCGCCAATTTGCTTTAAGCCTTCGAATCCTACTACACCGGTCACATATACGCGATCCTTGTAGCTGGCCTTGGGCGGTACTAAGCAGTTGGTAGTCATCAGGATAGGTCCGTTGAAGGTTTCGAATTCTTTGTCTTGCAACCACCATGCATTACCATAATTACCGGCAAAATTGTCATATTTCTTAAAGGCTGGGTAATAATGAGCCGGCAGCATCTCGCCGTGAGTATAGACGTCAACGCTAGTGCCTTTGGTTTGTTCCAGCAGTTCTTCAAGGTCCTTCAGATCATGACCACTAATGAGAATAGCCGGGTTTTTTCTCACACCAATATTAACCTTGGTAATCTCTGGGTTGCCATAGGTGCTGGTATTGGCTTTATCCAGCAAAGCCATAACATCGACGCCGTATTTGCCGCACTCCAATACTAATGCAACCAGTTCATCAGCACTTAACTTATCATTGATTGTAGCAACCAGCGCCTTTTGAATGAAAGCAAAAATTGCATCTTCCTTATACCCTAAGGTATAGGCATGCTCGGCGTAGGCAGCCATCCCTTTAACGCCATAAGTGAGTAATTCGCGCAATGAGCGGACATCTTCGTTTTCAGTAGCTAAAATTCCGACTTTGGCAGCTTTCTCTTCAAAAACAGCTGCGCTGTCAGCAAACCACAAAGTGCTGTCATGAGCAGTTTCTATTTCCTCGGCACCGGTAAACCATTTCGCTATTTTCTGCCAGATGGATTTCGTACTATCGTTTGCAGCTTCTACCGACACGCCGGCTTTTATTAAAGCAGCCTTCACAGCTTCGCGCACGCTTAAAGCTTGTTTAATGAGAGCAATAAAGTACTCTTTATCAAAGTTAGCATTGGTGATGGTAGCAAATAAGCCTTCCATAATGAACTTATCAGCTTTAGCTGTATCAATGCCCGCTTTGCGAGCCTCAAGGGTATATACCGAAATTCCTTTGAGCGTATAAATGAGCAGGTCTTGGAGATTGGCCACATCAGCTGTCTTTCCGCAGACACCCCGCATCGTGCAGCCAGTACCTTTTGCTGTTTCTTGACATTGATAACAAAACATTGACATATTTTTTTCCTCCTTATATATGAACCATTATAGGAACCATGAGCAACACTGTTTGATATCATTCTAGCGGAATTTCAACCTATTGAATGTGATGATAATCACAGCGACTTCGTCTGTGGAACAATGAATAAGTTAAGACCCCGAAAGTTTCATACTTCGGGGTCTTAACTTATTCATCGTGCTGATGGACTTTTTTGTTTATCCCGTCTTCGCCAGTGCTCACGTCGCTCCAACGAGGTGTTTGTAAATAAACTTTTTCGCTATTCTTCTTTGCTGCAACACGCTCATGTCATATCATAGGTGAGAATACAATAAATATTAGTTTTACGAAATCTACTCCTAATGGAGACTCTAAATCATAGAAAAGAATGACCTTAAGTTTGTAAACTTAAGGTCATTCTTTTCTAATTAATAGTTTTGATGAGCCTCGCCATTGAGTTTAGCATCATCAGCCATTGCTTTCTCAGCCCTTTTAATAGACTCACGAACCATCATGCCTACTTCTTTGGTCGTGACGTCGCCCCAATCTCCGTCTTCAATTTTTTCACCGAATCCCAGGTCATGAGCAAGTTCCCACTTTTGTTTATCAGACATGATTCCTTTACTCATAAAACCACCTCCAGCTAAAATTAGACGAACCTAACATATATCATGTCACAAAAAAGTCGCTATTATTCATTTTGCAATTCCACGACAACGCCGTTGTAGAACCGATTGAATCAACTGCATAAAAAAATGACCCCGAAAGGTCATTTTGTTTATTAAGCACGTTTCCGCAACTCTTTATCTAAATAAAGGATAGCACCAGTGCTCTTATCGCCAATAATTTTCAATCTTTCCAGTACCGCAGTTGCACTGGCTTCTTCCTCAACTTGTTCGTTAATGAACCATTGCAAGAAGATCTGGGCAGCATAATCTTTTTCTTCTAAAGCCGCCTCATACAATCTGTTGATGAGGTTTGTTACATGGATTTCGTGGGCAAGAGTTTGCTCAAATATTTCCAGTGGTGTACCAAACTCAGTTGGTGGAGCGTCAATCGCTTTAAGAGCAACAGTGCCGCCACGTTCTTGTAAGTAATCCATGATCTTCATTGCATGTGAAGTTTCTTCTTGGTACTGCATTTTCATCCAATGAGCAAAGCCACCTAAGTTTTTGCTTTCACAGTAAGCCGACATGGAAAGATAAAGATAGGCTGAATATAATTCGGCCTGAATTTGGCTATTCATTGCATCTTGTAATTTTTGACTAATCATCGGTAAATACCCCTTTCGTATGCCAAAATTATCTAACTAACCTTAGTGTAACATAACTATAAAAGTCACGCAATATAAAATTATTATCAATTAATAACTTTAGTCAATTTGATAATTCAGCAAGTTTTTCAGTTAACTGTTGCAAATCCGTAATCGGCGGCTTGCAGGCAAAGGTATCACAAATATAAGCAGTTGCCTTTTCATCAATAGCTTTTTGTTCGATAATATGTGGCAAAAGTTCACTGATTGCATCTCTTTGCTCTGAGTCATTTAACATAATAACCGTATTCGGCAGAAATTTTTTGCCGACATTGGATAACATGGACCAGGTTTCAGCCATATCTCCTGAACCGGCAATAACGATATGCTGCGGTGCAGCCAGGTAATAGCTGGCTGCTATTAAGAAGAAGGTATAGGCTTTAGGATGACGTTTCACTTCATGGGCAAATCCCCTAACCAATTGTTCTGCCAATTGGATTACTTCGTCATTCTCTGTTAAACGGCCTAACTGTTGCAAGGCTAGTGCAGCAACAGAATTTCCTGACGGCATAGCGCCATCATATAATTCTTTTGGACGAGCCAATAAAGCTTCACTATCCAAGCCATAAAAGAAGAAGCCCCCATGCTCAGCATCCCAAAACAATGTCTTTAGATCAGCAAATAATTCCATGGCACGATGAAGATAAATTGGCGCGAAAACAGTTTCATACGTTTCTACTAATGCCCAGCATAAATAAGCATAATCATCAAGATAAGCTGGAAATGCGGCTTCACCATCGCGATAACGAGCCAACAAGCGGCCATCTTGACGAATAAGATGGCTATAAAGGAAATCAATTCCACGTTGAGCCATGACTGTATAATCAGAGCGATTGAGAACGCGCCCGGCTTTAGCAAAAGCCACAATCATTAAAGCATTCCAGGCCGTTAGAATCTTATCATCTTTATGAGGATGGATTCTTTGCTCCCTCAGCTCAAAAAGCTGCTGTCGACCAGATTCCAGCGTTTTTATCACCTGATCTTCACTCAGTCCGTGCTGCCGGCAAAACTCCTTTAAATCACGGCCGATAAGGTTTAAAACACTGGTACCATCCTCAAAGTTGCCCTGCTCAGTAATGCCATAGAAGTCGGCAAAGACAGTGCCCTCACGTTCACCAAGCGCCTGAATAACTTCTTGGCGGGTAAAAGCATAGAACTTTCCTTCGACCCCTTCAGAATCGGCATCTTCCGCAGAATAGAAGCCTCCCGCCCGATCAGTCATATCACGAGCAACATAGGCCAATATTTCTTCTGCAACACGAGCAAATTGTTCGTTCCCAGTGCATTGATAAGCCTCCAAATAGGCGATACATAAGAGTGAATTGTCATATAGCATCTTCTCAAAATGCGGTATCAGCCATTTATTGTCTGTAGAATAGCGGGCAAATCCATACCCTAGATGGTCATAGATCCCGCCTTGATGCATTGCCGCTAACGTTTTCTCAACCATGGCCAATGCCTGATGCTTACCGGTCTGACGCCAATAGCGCATTAAGAACATCATATTATGGGGAGTAGGAAACTTAGGTGCTGGCGAAAAGCCTCCATAGGTAGTATTAAAGCTAGCTTCTAACTGTTGGAAAGCCTCATCGAGTATTGCTTGCGTTACCTCAGTATTTTCAGGAGCCTTGTGCATACATTGTAAGCCATCAGCAATATCCTGACTTAAG
>BIFV01000014.1 GCA_003990955.1 Sporomusaceae bacterium FL31 | reverse complement strand
CCCATATACGCTGAAAGTACTTGGCTGGAAACGGCCTGGGAGGATAAGTAGATGCCGGTTAAAAAGACTCATCATATGATGAGTCTTTTTTATTTCTTAGAAACAGGGTTTCACCTGCTCAATACTGTCGTACTTACACGTCGAAAGTATTTGGCTGCGACGGCCCCGGATGGGCCTAGTACCGAGCGCGCCATGGATGGCATAGCGCACGGTGGAAACGGCCTGGGAGGATAGAAAGCTGCTGATTTGAAAAGCACTCATCATTACGATGAGTGCTTTTTCTATTTATAATAATTCTAAACTTCACACAACATTACAGTTCAACTTATTATAAAGCTATCATATTATATAACGATAATATAATGTATACTCTAGAAAGATTATTGTCCTATATAAAAAATAGTGCTATGATAATTAATAATTAAGCAACGAGGGGTGGTATGCATGGCGTGGTTAAGAATATCTGTTTTCTTTATTGCTATTGTTTACCTATGGATCTATCCCAGTATGCTGCTTGTACCTGTAGATTATCGGGATAGTTTTTGGTCTTTAGATTATAATATCCCTCAAAAAGGGATTGTTGTGAGTCGTGAGGCCTATCATATTGAGGCGCTTTTTAATAAACATACCGTTTATAAAGTTGAAATATTAAGTGATGGGCAGCAAAAATACTTTTGGGTTGCTAATCATTCGGTTGGTAAACAACTTATTGATAATGAAATGGTAAGATTTGAATCCAGAGGTGATGTCATTGTTTTGGCAGAGATAGTGAAATATTCACCTTCGAGTATATCTCGCTTGAATTGAGTTTCTTTTTTATAGTACAAATAGCCGAAAGCAATGATGCTTTCGGCTATTTGTATTTTACTTTAGTCATAACAGAATATATGATTCTATTGCTGCATATGCTTTTTTAAGGCCAAGCAGTCATTTTTAGTTCAGCAGAGATAAACTTTCTTCTAATAAACTTAAGGATGCAGGTGGTGGATTTCATGGTTGAGTGGTATTGGCTGCTGATCGCAGGATGTGCTGGAGGAGCGATTGGTGTTCTTGTTACATCACTATGTGTTGCAGCTAAACGTGGTGGTGACGAATATTAGGTGCTAAATACAGTTTGACCATTTATAAAGACTTGCTCGACTTCTGTTGCTATCGCAAAGGGATCGCCATTGAAAATGACTAAGTCAGCGTCTTTGCCTTGTTCAATGCTGCCAACACGATCACCTACGCCAATAATTTCAGCTGCATTCTGCGTAATGGCCTTTAGGGCAACATCACGAGGAAGACCTTCGCGAATGGCAAGGGCAGCCTCAATGCGTAAGCTACTGACAGGGAGGAAAGGGTGGTCGGTAATCAGTGCGATCTTTACGCCAGCCTGATGCAAGAGCGCGGGTGTACGGTAAGTCCGGTCCTTTAATTCAACCTTTACCCTGGCTGTGATGGACGGCCCAATGGTTGCAGCAATATTTCGCTTTGCCAGTTCATCCGCAACTTTATGACCAGCGGTGGCATGCTCAATGGTAAGCTGAAGATTAAATTCTTCGGCAATACGGATTGCCGTCATAATATCATCAGCAGCATGAGCATGAGCGCGCAGCGGAATTTCACCATTAAGCATCATGACAAGCGCTTCCATGCGCAGATTCCGGTCAGTATTTCCAGCGCGAAATTTTTTATCATAGCTTTGGGCTTTAATTATATTTTCACGGATCATGCCAGCGATGCTCATACGAGTAGACGGTGGCTTGTTTTTGTTCATGTACATTTTTATGGGGTTTTCTCCGAAGGCCATTTTAATGCCTGCAGGCTGGCGCAAAATCATGTGGTCAACAACGTTTCCGTAGGTCTTTAGTGCGACACTTTGACCACCAATAACATTTTCACTGCCAGGAGTCACAATAATGGTGGTAGTGCCGGAGCTATAAGCGTCATGGAGGCCAGGATCTTCGGGATTTATTCCGTCAATGGCTCTGAGGTGCGGTGATATGGGGTCATTTACTTCGTTTTTATCAACATGAGCATCACCAACAGCTTCTTCGGCAATGCCAAGATGGGTGTGGCAGTCTACTAATCCAGGTGTTATTGATTTCCCAGCGGCATGGATGATTTTTGCCTCATGTGGGATTGAAATGTGGCTGCCAACAGCTACAATCTTGTTGTCTCGGACTAGAATACTAGCCCCTTCCAGCACACCCGCTGAGGCAGTATAGACTGTTCCCCCGCAAATAGCAAACATAGATGTCCTCCTATGAGAAAAAAGTAAATGAAATTTTGTCAGTTTCGTTGCTACAGGTATAGTGCACAAGTTCGTAATATTTTATCCTAAAGAGCTATTTGACTATTGTCTAAGAACGAACCTACTAAGGAGTAACAGGGGTGTAGGTATTCGAGAATGCTTTGTTCCAACTAAATTGCAGCTATTCTGTCACTTCTGTATCATGGGCTTTAAAATTTTTGCAGAATAGTGTACTATTAAGCAGGAAGCCAAGAGCTACTTGCTGAAATTATAGGTGGAAGGAGTGTAAGTAGTTGGAGACAATTCTTTATGGGATAGAAAACAAGATACGAGACGGAGTAAGACTGACTCGCGATGAAGGTTTGGCTTTATTTAAATCCGATGATTTAGCCTGGTTGGGCTATTTGGCTAATATAGCAAGACAACGAATTAGCGGTGACTATGTATATTTCAATGTTAACAGGCACATTAACCTTACGAATGTCTGTGAAGCGCGCTGTAAATTTTGTGCATTTGGCTGTGATGTTGACAGTGCACAAGCTTATACAATGACAAAAGAAAAAGCTTTGAGTTTGGCTAAGCAATCTGCACAGGATCCTGATTTGCGTGAGCTTCATATTGTCAGCGGATTGCATCCGGAGTGGCCGTATGAGTTTTACCTTGATGTGATCCGAGCGTTAAAGGCAGAGCTGCCGCATATTCACTTGAAAGCTTTTACTGCAGTTGAAATCTGTTATTTTGCTAAAATATCTGGCAAATCAGTGGAAGCTGTTCTAAAAGATTTCATTGCTGCCGGAATGGATTCCATGCCGGGTGGGGGCGCAGAAATTTTATCTGACCGAGTCCGTGAGCAGCTTTGTCCTAAGAAGGCAACTGCCAGCCAGTGGCTGGATATCGCTCGTACAGCGCATAAGTTAGGGCTGCGCAGCAATGCCAGTATGCTATATGGTCATATTGAAACCATGGAAGAGCGAGTGGATCATTTATTGGCGCTTAGAGAATTACAAGATGAGACCGGTGGATTCCAGACGTTTATTTGCTTTCCGTTTCATCCTGCGAATACGGAGTTGGAAAGCAAGATTACGCGGACTTCGGTTTGGGATGATTTAAAGACCATGGCAATATCCAGGCTGATGTTAGACAACTTTAAGAATATAAAAGCCTATTGGATTATGCTTACCTTACCAGTTGCTCAATTGGCTTTAGGTTTTGGTGCGAACGATATTGATGGTACCGTTACGGAAGAAAAAATTGTCCATGCTGCCGGAGCTAATTCGGGAAGGTCACTGAGTAAAGAAACTTTGATTCAGTCGATCAAACAGGCTGGTCGAATTCCAGTAGAGCGTGATACCATGTACAATATTATTAAGATTCTCTAATCAAGCGATAAGAACAGCAAAGCTGTTCTTTTTTTTGTTTGAAAACAATTTTAAAAGAGGCAAATGGATCAAATTTTTTTGGGGAAACTAAATCAAGGAGGTGATGTTACAATATGGGCAAACTTTATGACAAAAATGCTGATTCTAAGCATGGCCCATGGGGTACTATAGAAGCGAAGCATCATGGTCCCTATGGAAATAAAGACAACCAGCATCAGGCCACTATTCAGTTTAACGGGGAAAAAGAAGTCAAACCTGTGGAAAAACCGGATAGATAGATTAAAATAAGGGCGGCTCAGCCGCCCTTATTTTAATCTATCTTGACCGGACCGTGTGAAATGGAAAATCATGGGCAGGATAGTAAGAGACGATAACGAATTTACTATATAATAGAATTTGCAAGCAGAAGGAGTGTATGAATGTTAGGGGTATTGCTGACAATCTTTATTGTTTTCAATTTGACATACCTATTTTTAGAAATGCCTGTATTTTCATGGGGGTTTACCGATTGGTCGGCTTTAATCATTATTTGGGGACTGCTATTACTGGTCATTCCGGCAGTGATCTTACTCAACAAATTTCGGGCTTATATTAAAGGGACAAATTGGGGAGAACTGCTGGAAAAAAAATTTGGCTGGTTGTTTCAGGATCGCAATAATGTGGTTGATATTGCCAATTACCAGAATTATAGCGGCTTGCTCAAACGATACAAATTTTTAGCAGCAACCGGAGCGTTGTTTGTTGTAGTAGGTTTTACAAATTTGTTCATACTGCCGCTTTTAACGAGTATGCCGTTATTTTATAGTCAATCCTATCGAAATCTATTAGGTGAGGTTAAAGAAAGTTCATTCACTGCCGATATCGAGCCTATCAATTTAGCACAGATTCGCATTGTTGATGAGGAAACAGCCCGGAAGCTGGCTGAGAAAAAGATCGGTGAGGTTCCAGCACTAGGCAGCCAGGTACAAATGGGTGAATTGGCTTTACAGAAAATTAAGGGCAAGTTATATTATATTGCTCCTTTAGAGCATCGTGGCTTATTTCAGTGGATATCTAATAATGCCCAAGGCAGTCGCGGCTTTGTTATGGTGTCTGCGACCAATCCGCAGGATGTGCGGTTGGTTCAGGATGTTCATATTAAATATCAAATGCGCGGCTTTGTTTTTGATTATTTGCCCCGTTATCTGTACTTTAATGGCGTTTTTACTAGTGGGATGGCTGATTTCGCTTTTGAAGTCGATGACGAACTGCAGCCGTACTGGGTTGTGACATTATATAAAAATAAGGTAGGCTATAAAGGTGCGGATGCGGTTGGCGTAGTCACTGTCAATGCGCAAACTGGTGATATTGCTAAATATTCAATGGAAGAGATGCCTGCCTGGATTGACCGGGTTCAGCCGGAGAAGTTAGTTTTTGATCAAATCAAGGACTGGGGAGAATATGTAAATGGATTCTGGAATAGTATATTTGCCAAGACAGGTACCCTAAGACCAACCAGTAATGAGCTGCATTTAATTTATGGTAATGATGAGCATGTTTATTGGTATACTGGCATTACCTCTTTAGGCCGTGATGAAAGTACAGTCGGCTTTATTCTCGTAAACTCAAGAACCAAGGAAGCAAAATGGTACAAAGTTGCCGGAGCTAATGAAGCTGGTGCCAAGAAATCTGCCGAAGGTCAGGTTCAGGAAAAAGGCTATCGGGCCGGTTATCCAATTCTCTATAATATCAATGGTGTGCCTACTTACATAGCGCCGCTAAAAGACAAAGAGGGCCTGCTAAAAGCCATTGCATCCATTTCAGTTGAGAATTATAACTTAGTGGGGGTCGGGCCTGATATTGAAAGTTCGCTGCGGTCCTATCAGCAGAATTTGGCCAGTCGTGGCAATATGTTCATTCCTGGCAATGAAATTACTAAAATTGCCCTGCCTGGCAAGATTCAGCGAATCTCCCAGGTTGTAAAAAGCGGGGAATCTTATTTTTACATCATGCTTGAAGGCGATCCTCGTATTTTTATTGGCACAGTGAATGCGTCACCCAAGCTTCCAGTAGCTCAGCTAGGGGATCGGGTGGTCATCACGATCAACGAAACCCATGAATCCACTGTAAATATTGTGGAGTTTAAGGGAGAAAGCTATTAGCAGAGTAAAATGGTTGGGTGATAAACGGTGAGCCAGATCAACAATACAAGTTCCAATCGATATAAAGCAGTCGTAACTCTGGGTATCACGATGGCCGGCTTATTGGTAAGCTTTCCTTTCCAATCTAATTTTTGGGGAGGCTTGTTAACAAGTGCCTGTCAGGCGGCAGTCGTAGGTGGTTTAGCTGATTGGTTTGCCGTGACAGCCTTATTCCGTAAACCACTGGGCATACCTTTTCGCACTGCAATTGTACCGCGTAACCGTGAAAAGATTTTCATGGCAATTACTGAGATGGTGCAGGTAGAGCTATTGTCAAAAGAAAGTATAAAAAAGACATTAGATAATTATGATATCTCGGAAGTCCTCTTGCACTTTCTTGATGAGCATGATGGTCGTCGGTACTTACGTGAAATAGTGTATAAGTTTGTGCATAAGTTCATTGAGCAAGTCAAGCCTGACGAATTGGGCAGCATTATTGCTGATTTATTAAGGCAGTATTTAGAAGATACTGAAGTGGCTCCTTTGGTGATTGATTCGAGTGAATGGCTTATTAAAAATAACTATGATGAAAGTATTGTTAATTTTGCCATCAATCAGTTAGAGCAGATTAGTGAGCAAAGGCAATTTAAAAATTTACTAGCCGACTTGTTCCTGGAGGCACGAAACTCATATGAGCGAAATTTAGAACGCAGGCGGGTTTTTAATAATCTTTTTCAGTTATCTCAACAGCAAGTCGCTGAAGATGTCCAGAAAGCACTGTTAGAATTTCTTGGGGCAGTTAAAGAAAATGAGCATCCTTTGCGGAATCGCTTAAAAGAACGCCTTACCCAGCTTATCGATGATTTGAAAACAGATGTGGAGTTGCAGCGCCAGATTGAAACCTGGAAAGATAAACAATTGACAGGCAAGCTTGATCTTGCAGCTTATTGCACCGATTTTATCACTGTCTGGCAGAATGATGCTATCGAGCGTGGGGAACAGGCTGCCTGGCTGCGGGTGCTCACTGCGCAGCTCAATCAATTTATTGATGAGTTTGCTGCCAATCCGGCAAGACGGGCAAACTTTGATTATCAAAGCAAAGCGCTGATTGGCGAGTGGCTTGATCAAAACCACAATGAAATCGGCAGGCTGGTTGCAGCTAGTTTGCAGAAGATGAGTGATGATATGCTGGTTGGTTTCATTGAAGACAAAGTCGGGAATGATTTACAGATGATCAGAATTAATGGATCAGTTGTCGGCGGTTTGGTCGGAATTTTGATATACTTGCTGACTTTTTGGTGGTAGAAGGCAAGGTGATTGATTTGGGGTTTAAAAAAATAGCCAATAAGGTGCTGGCGGCAGTCTTTATCTTGTTTATTGTGGCAGCTTGGTTAAAATATCATTATCCAGGCAATACTGCTGTGATTTTGCTTTACGTCTGTCTGGAAGCAGCCTTGATTGGCGGGATTGCGGATTGGTTTGCTGTTACGGCGTTGTTTGACCGGCCGTTGGGAATTCGATGGCACACTGAGCTGATACCACGCAATCGGGAGCGGATTGCTGAGGCTTTAACCGAAGCTGTCGAAAATGATTTGTTAAGTGTTGAAGCTATTCGTAAGCGTATCGCTGATATCGCATTTGTTGAATTCTTTATTCGCTGGGTCGACCAGCAAGGTGGAAAAGACATCATCGCCGAAATCTTTGTTCGCCATGGCCGTTTAGCGTGGGAGGAAAGAAATCATAATGATTTTGTTTTCTTTCTTGAAGACCTGATCAAGCGTAATGTCAGTGAATTTGATTTAGCACCACAGTTTAGTACTTTTATTAAACAGGCGATGGCTCAGGGAAAGGGCGAGAAACTGGTCGATTTTATTCTTGAGGAATTTATCTTATTGGTTGAAAAGCCTTCATTCCGTCAGAGTGTTTATCACTATATGAATGAGCTAAAACAAAAAAAAGCCCGTTCTTTATTAGAAAAAGCTGTTGTGTGGCTGGGTGAGCAGACCGATGGTATTAATATTGAAGAGGCTGCGGAGGCTTTATGCGATGAGCTGCTGGTTTTGCTGAAAGATTTAGCCAATCATGATCATTTAGTCAGAGCCTGGATTAGTGAAAAGCTTCATGGCGTACTGGTGAACATAGAAAACGAACCTGTTTGGCAAGAGGCTATTGAAAGTTGGAAAGTAGCCCTGGTGGAGCAGATTAAGCTGACAGAGCCACTCGCTGTTGTTGTAAGCAAGACTGCAAACGGTTCCTTTGAGGCAGCAGCCGAATGGCTGGCTGCACAAGCTGACATCTATTGGACTGTATTCAAAGAGAATAAAGCGCTGCAGATTTGGTTTGAAGCGAAAATTAAATACTCGGTGTATCGACTTATCAAAAAAGAGCATTATCTAATTGGCCGGATTGTGAGATCGGTATTAGGTAGTTTTTCAAATAGTGATTTAAGTAAGTTTGTTGAAGTCAAGGCAGGCAACGATTTGCAGTGGATTCGAGTGAACGGGTCGATTGTCGGCGGTATTGTTGGGCTAATTATCTACACTTTTTTGCATGGGTTGTATGAACCCTATGTAGTCCCTGTGATTCGAAGCTGGTTAGGATAGTCCTGCTAGCTGCGCGGCCAATACATGATGATCATTACCCCGAGGGTTGCGATTGCCGCTCCGATTAAATCAAATTTATCTGGTGTGATTTTATCTACAAGCCAGCCCCAGCCAAGTGACATAACAATAAAAACTCCCCCATAAGCCGCATAAACGCGCCCGAAATTTGCCGGCTGAAGAGTTGGAATAACGCCATACAAAACAAGAATCACTGCGCCTAATACTGCGTAAGTAAAACTCTTATTCTCACGCAGCCATAACCAGATTAGATAACCACCGCCTATTTCAAATAGACCGGCTATTATGAAATAAAATCCTGATTTAAGATAATCCATCAGACACTCCTTTGCACAGCGATGTTGAAAATGATTTTCAAGCTTAGCTTAACACAGGTTTGTTCAAATGAAAAGTTTATGATGATGGCCGTTCCTTGCATTCAAATTATCGGCAGATAATAACGATGATTGTTTTAGCCCATGATAAATATAAATTAGAATCCGGTAAATAATAAATCTTGAGTGGAATTATTTATTATTTACGGAGGTGTTGGTATGCATTGGCTTCTTCGTCCGGCTATTGGCTGGGGAGCATGGTTACTGTTGCATAGTATAGTCATTCCCACTGTTTATGCAATTGGCAAAGGGTGTGGCAAGAAAGAATGCTGTAAAATACGCCACTTGGTTAAGAGAACATCAGGTGCTATTGAAACAGCCGAATAAAATAGCGACCAAAAGCACACTGGCAGTATGGCTGCCAGTGTGCTTTTTTGTATATAATTACCAGGATAAAAAGTGCATGAAGCAGGTATAATTCTTAATTTCTTAACTTGTCAAAGTCAGTGAGACATTGTATAATTAAAAAAGAAATTGATAATCATTATCATAAAAATTTAACAAAAGGTTAACCTAGTGTTAATGCTAAAAATAATATATTTAGTTATAGTAAGATTAACAAGACGAGTGGCTCGTGTAAGCTCTAAGTTTTGTAATTGGCTAAGTCGGAAAGGTGGGATCACGATGCTGCAAATGAATAACCGTCAACCTTTAACCTCACGTCATTTGCGCAACACGGTATCCCCGTTACCGCAAACCCCAATACGCGGTTTAAAAATTCGGCTTAATAGAAGTGAGCTGCGTCTAACTTTGCTGGAACGAAAGATACAACAACATGAACTCCAGGTTGCTGTAGCGATCGAGGCTTGTCTTAAAAAGATTGATGATCGAATGAACGTATTCTGTGCCCAACAAAAAAGTGAGTGCATGGTCAAGCTGAATGGCCTGCTTCATACGAAACATTTAAGTGGAAATGTCGACATGGCTAAGTTATTCAATGTGAATGCATTTGCCGAACTTGAAGAAGAGCTAAAGCAGATGGTCCAAGCGCAGCTTAACGATTTATTTGGGATTAAGTCGGTGGAAATTGCCGCCCTTCATCCACCGGTTATCGATAAAACTGGCATGATAAGCCTGGGAAAAGCAATAGCGGAATGCCGCCGAACCCTATTGATCACCGATACTATGTTTCAGGCTGGCAATAAGGCCTGGCAGCAGAGTCTTGAATCTGCTCAGCTTGCTAAACCCATGCAGCATCTATTCGGTAAGATTGAGTTGGCTTCGATTTTCTTTGAAGCAATCGATTGCATGCCGCAAAAGCAGTTTATTCAGTCTCGTCAACAATTAAGAGATCGGCTGACAGGTATTATTGATAATAGCAGCAGACGGTTGTTGACCGGTTTTTGTGCGGCTGTTGCCCAAATCTTTTATCAAATTTATGATGATAGTTTCGCTGGCAGGTTTGCTCAGCAGCGAGTGCTTTTGCTCGAGCAACTGCAAGCCACTAAAAGAATACATTTATCCCATCCCTCTCCTTGCATCACAAAACAAGCTGGATAATCATCATGATTATCCAGCTTGTTTTTTTATTCTGTATTTAGTCAAAAAAGTATATTGCTGGTTAATTTTGGCTAGAATAATAATGCGATTATTAGAATAGCAGCTTGAAAGGAAGGATAGACTAGTGCCTATAGAAGGTGAGAACAAAACAGGCCGTGAAGAACGACGGGAGCTTATTGAAAATAACAAAACAAACAGAGGGCCGAGACGCCGGCAGCAAGCCCTGGCTGCCATGAATGAGGAGACAGTCGATTCTCTTGATCAGATATTCCAGGCTAAATTGAATGCAGTGCGTGCCTATGAAGTTCGATTGGCCAGAGTCGCTGATCCTTATGCTAAGCAAGCGCTGCAAAAGATGATTCAAGATGAACGGCGCCAACTGTTGAATTTGGCTGAGTTGATTGATATGGTTGAAGAAAGTCCTGATATGGGGAGATTTACCCGCGCAACTCGTCAAATGAAGCATCGCTTTAATGCCGGTAATGGCAAAAATGTAGCTTACGGCCTTGGCGCTGTGGTCTTGGCAGCACTTCTGATTCCGGGAGTCAAAGATGCGTTAAAGCCTGTACTTGGTAAAATCATGACAGGTGTTAATGATCTGTCTGAGCAGGCTCAGGGATTGATTAGCAGTGTGCGTGAAGATATGGAAGACATGGTAGCCGAAGCTCAGTTTGAAAAATTAAAGCATTCTATTGACAGCGAAGTTGGCGAGGATGATTTTCCTGTTGAGCCGCTTTAAATAGCAATAGGGTAACATTCAAGGAGGAGAAAATGTGTCCAAGGTTCTCGAGATGGATGAAACGAAGTTAGATAAAACGGCAAATTTAGCTGGCTTGTTACAAAGAATATCCCAAGATCTTAGGACTGCTGTCGACATGACGATAGAAGTTCGACGACAGTCACCACAAAATAAAAGTCAAACCATTGTTCTATGGGAAGAGTTTCTAGGTGGACTTTTTGGTTATATCAAACAAAAAAGCAAAGAAAACAAAGACAACCTTCTGTCAGGCATATCCTTAACCCGGATGCGGTTTTTTTAACAGGATACTGGTTGCCTATTCACAGCGAGGATACATATCCTCGTTGTTTTATTTCTGTCCGCATTATGGATCATCTTTTTCTATAGGTTTACTTTGTGAGGGAGGCATTTTGTTGTTTGCACATATTACGACTAATACACGAAGCATGGTACCGGGGCGGTTAAGAATCAACGTAGCGGGGCTTAAACGTAACAAAGAATTTGCCGGATATTTAACCAAGCAACTGCAGCTGGTATCAGGAATCAAAGGCGCCTCAGCCAGTTATCTGACTGGACGGGTGCTGATTCACTATGCACCAGAAACCATGTCAGCTGCTGTTATCCAGCAGCAAATTCAGCATTTGTACAAACAATTTAAGCACGCCCGGCAGGAATGCAGCATAACGGGTATTGCGGCAACAACGAGTGCTGCGTTGTCCTATGCACCAGTCTTGTCAAAGAAGCCGATACATTCTGTAGAGTCCCAGAGGCAAGGCAAGCTGAAATTAATGAATACGGTGATCACTGGCGGAATATTGGCAGGACTTATTGTAAAACGCCTTATTATTGGCCGGTCCATGCTGTCGTCTTCTCAACAAATTTTTAATGTAGCAGCCATGACAACCATTGTTGCCGGCTATCCGATGCTGCGCAGTGGGATAGGAAATTTGGTGCAGCATAAAAAGGTTAATAATGATTTGCTGCTCTCTTCAGCATCGTTAATTCTGCTGGCTATGAGGGAGAGTTTAACCGGCTTATCCGTGCTATGGCTGGTGCAGCTCAGTGGGTTATTTAGCTTTATTATGCAAATGCGTTCGCAGCGTGCCGTACGGCAACTCCTTCTTGGCAAGAAATCTCAGGTTCTACGCTTACAGGAAGAAAAGCTGCAGGCAATTGATGCTAAAGATATCAACATTGATGATATTATTGTTGTTCAGCGGGGCAATGTGATTCAAGTAGATGGCGTTGTGGTGGATGGACAGGCGACTGTCAACCAGTCGGCGCTTTGTGGTGAATTTATGCCTGTTGAGAAGCTACCAGGCGAGGAAGTGTTAGCCGGCATGATGGTTACCGCGGGTGTCATCCATGTGAAAGCAACAAAAGTGGGGGCAGATACTTCGGTAGCAAAAATTGTTGCCATGGTCAGTCAAGCCAATAACAACACCATTGCCCAGGCCCAATCTGGTGAACTCTATTCGGGCAAACTGGTACCGTGGACAATCGGTATTGCTGCAGCAATTTTTCTGCTAACCCGTGATTATCGCCGCAGCTTAGCTGTTTTACTGGCTGGCTGTCCGGCAGCGCTAGCGTTAGCGTCTCATACCACTTTCGGGATGGCTGTCGCGCAGGCCGCGCGCCAGGGGATTTTTATTAAAGACACAAAATCCCTTCAGACGGCTGAAAGTATTGACACAGTCATTTTTGATAAAACAGGCACTTTAACAACCGCGCAGCCTGAAATTTCCGGTATTGTCGCATTAGGGCGGAATTCTGACGAGAATGAGATATTAGCTTTGGCTGCCAGTGCGGAAGCCTCGGTCAGCCACCCACTGGCCCAAATGATCAGAAAGGCTGCATTAACAAAGGGGCTGGCCATAAAGCCGATACAAAACCAAGAGCTCTTTAGTTATGGCATCAAGGGGCTTATTGAGCAAGATATAGTCATGGTTGGCAGCGAACAATTCATGGCGGATCATCAAGTTGATATTACCCAGGCCAAAGCCAAAATAATGCGCTTTCAGCACCTTGGCAGTAAAGTATTGTATGTAGCGGTCAATCATAAGCTCACCGGTTTGATTGGCGTAAACGACAGCCTGCGGCCGGAAAGTCAGCAAGCTATTGAGGCCATCCGGGCAGCTGGGATAGCCGATATTCGGGTGTTAACCGGTGATACAGCAGAGAGCGCCAGTGCCATCGCCAGACAGCTCGGGTTGGAAAATGTTTGGAGCAGTATGCTACCTGAAGACAAGCTGAGAGTGATTGTCCAATTGCAGCAAGAGGGAAAACATGTTGCTATGATTGGTGATGGTATTAACGATTCACCGGCTATGTCTGCTGCCAATCTTGGTATGGCAATGGGGGCGGCCGGCTCAGACTTGGCTGTGCAGGCCGCCGATATTGTTATTTGCGGTGATGATGTCCGCAAAGTTGGTGAAGTGGTTGAATTAAGCCGACACACCATGCAGGTCATGAGGCAAAATCTAGCATTTGCTGCTGGTAGTAGTGTGGTTGGCATTGCTTTAGCAGTGATGCGAGTCATTTCGCCGCTGTCTGCGGTGCTATTGTTAAATATGAGTACGCTTGGAGTTGTCTTAAATTCGGCCAGACTGCTCAAATCCAGTCGATGTAGTCAGTCTCAGTCCGCTGTTAGTAAGCCGTCGCTGCTGGACTTGCAGCAGTTTGCCCAAAATCCTCCAGCAACCCAGGCAATAAAACCAGCCGGCAATCTTGTTCAGTTACCTCAGGGAAAGTATTCACAGCACGGTCAAGCTCAGGAGGATATGGGGGTACTTTGGCATGCTCTGTCGGTAGACAAGGTGGTCAATCAGTTGGGCAGTTCTGTCCACTATGGCTTAAGCGAGCAGGCTGCGCTGCGGCATTGCGCGCAATATGGATTGAATGTGATGGCTGAAGCAAAAAAGACCTCTTTCTGGCAATTGTTTCGCGATCAGTTTAAGGATTTTATGGTGAAAGTTTTAATTGGTGCAACTGGTTTATCGTTTTTCCTAGGAGAAGTCAAGGATGCCATGCTAACAGGCGGAATTATTATTGCCAATGCTTTGCTGGGAGCTTACCAGGAAAGCAAGGCTGAGCAGTCGCTGGATTCAATGAAGAAAATGGCAGCTCCTTTAGCGAAAGTCATCCGGGGTGGGCGGGTCCAGTGTATCAAAGCTGAGTATTTGGTTCCCGGCGATTTGATTGTTTTAGAAGCCGGTGATCGTATTCCGGCTGATGCCCGCTTGATCAAAACCAATCAATTTGAGGTTGAAGAAGCTTCGTTAACTGGTGAAAACTTGCCTGCTAAAAAGGATAGCCGTCAAGTATATCCTGATGACACTGCGGTAGGAGATCGCAAAAATATGGTCTACCTGGGTACTAATGTGACGCGAGGCCGTGCACAAGCGATTGTCATTGCCACCGGGATGGGAACAGAAATGGGTAAAATTGCTGCGCTATTACAGCGTCACAAACCAGAACCGACACCGTTGCAGTTAAAGCTGGAAGAAATGGGTAAGATCATTGTTGTGGGCTGCTTATCTGTTGCTGGAATTGTTTTTTTAACTGGAATACTGCGTGGACAAAGTTTATTGAACATGGTACGATCTTCAGCGACCATTGCGGTTACTGCTATTCCTGAAGGCTTGTCGGCGATTGTCATTGTCGCGTTGGCGTTAGGTGTACGACGAATGGTCAAACAAAATATTCTGGTTCGTAATATGGCTTCCATCGAAACTCTAGGCTGTGCAACCGTTATTTGTTCTGATAAAACAGGGACTTTAACTAAAAATGAAATGACGGTACGAAAGATTTATACGGTTGGCAATAGCTGGAGCATTACTGGTGAGGGATATTCTCCGCAAGGTCAGTTTATGCGCGAAAAAACACCGATTGATCCAACGACCGATGCCAGCCTCATGCAAATCCTGTTGATTGGCTCTTTATGTAATAATGCGAAACTCAATAACGGCAAAAAAAGCTGTAAAGAGCAAGTGGTGGCAATTAAAGCTGGACGAAATAAATCTTGGAGCATTGATGGTGATCCCACTGAAGGGGCCTTATTGGTTGCTGCAGCTAAAGCAGGACTATGGGAGAATAAATTAGCGCATTCTTATATCCGGGAACGGGAAATTCCGTTTGAGTCAGAACGGCGGATGATGTCAGTCGTCTGTACAGGGCATGACAAAGCCGAAGTCTTATATTGTAAAGGTGCTGCAGACAGTATCCTATCGATCTGTACTCATTATCTGGATGGCAGTACGGTGCGTCTGCTGACCCCCGAGGTTCGCAATCAACTTCATCATGCTAGTGAACAGATGGCTGATGAAGCACTGCGGGTGCTAGCTGCTGCTTTTCGACCGCTTGCAGCCGAGGAGGATGATGAATCTTTAGAACAATCCTTAGTGTTCTGCGGGTTGTTTGGCATGATCGATCCTCCGCGACCCGAGGTGCCGGCAGCCATTGCCAAATGCAAGCAGGCAGGTGTTAAGGTGGTTATGATTACCGGAGATCATCCGAATACCGCCAAAGCTATTGCCCGAGAATTAGGATTGTTAGAAGATTCAGGGCATGTCTTAGTTGGTCAGGAACTGGATAAAATGTCTGATGAACAATTGGCCGAAGTTGTTGAAAGCATTAATGTTTTTGCCCGTACGGCTCCGCAGCATAAACTGCGGCTCATTAAAGCCTTTAAGGAAAAAGGTTATGTTGTAGCGATGACTGGGGATGGGGTTAATGATGCTCCGGCAATTAAAGCTGCCGATATTGGAATTGCCATGGGAATTATGGGGACAGCAGTCACTAAAGAGGCAGCATGTCTGACCTTAGCGGATGATAACTTTGCGACAATTGTTAAAGCCATGGAGGAAGGTCGGTCAATTTACGCCAATATCCGTAAAGCCATTCGTTATGCACTGGCGACTAATATTGGTGAAGTGGTCTTGATGTTCCTTGCGGCGTTGGTTGGCTTGCCGCTGCCGCTATTACCCATCCAATTGTTATGGATCAATTTAATTGGTGATGGACTGCCAGTCATTGCGCTGGTGAATGATCCTCCGGCAAAAGGGATTATGGAACAGCCTCCGCGCAGTGGTAATGACAGTGTGTTTTCAGGCGGATTAGGGGTAAAAATCATCTCCCGGGGCATTGTTATTGGCTCAGCCGCGTTAGCGCTGTATGCCTGGAAATTGTTTGCAAGCGGTAATCTTATGCTGGCACGCACTCTCGCCGTGGCACAGGTGGCAGTCAGTCAGTTTGTGCATATTTTTGATTGCCGTGTAGAAGATCGTACCGGTAAAGTCGGTTTATTTAGCAACCGGGCGTTAATGGGCGCAGTTGCCTTATCGATGGCAATGGTATTCGCCATTATCTATTTACCAGCCTTACAGGCAACCTTTGGTACAACCGGTCTTAGTCTCAGTGACTGGCTTGTGGTGGCAGGTGCATCAGCAGCCACGGCTTTCGTTGATGTTGCTGCCAGAAAAGCATTACAAAAGATTCTTCCACCTGAAGAAAGCAATCAGTTCTCGTGTGCTAAAGAACCGTTGCCAGCCCTATAATGACTTAAATAATAAACCCAGCGCTTAGTTATTTTTCAGCGCTGGGTTTATTATTGATAAAAAAAGACAGTCATCTGACTGTCTTAATCGATTGCCTTTTAATGAGGGTTGGGCAAATCCACCAAGTCACCTTCAAGACCGTCCTTTACCTCATCACTCTTTGGTGAACTGCCGGCTTGATCACGCAGTGATTTAGCGTCAGCCACAATACTTTTAAACTCATGGGTTGCATTATTGGCAATGCCCTTAGCCTTATCAGAAACTGCCAGTACCCCCGCGGTTGCAGATACAGCTAGCCGGCGAGGCTGTGAACGAAGTTTTTCGGCAAGCTCATCGCACGAAGCTTTTCCATACTCGGCATCCTTCGCTTCAGCGACTAAAGCCTGCAGCTTTTGCCGGGATTGAATGGATAAACGTTTTGCCTCATCGGTTGCGGTGATAATTCCGCTAAGAGCGATGACCGTTGTACGGCGCAGTCCTTTACGTACTGCTGGAATGGATAGGGCGATGGCAGCGCCGCCAACAGCAAGCCCTAATGGCGAGGTTCTGGTTAAAACTCGGGATCCCCATTGTAAAATACTCATATAGTGTGAGCCTCCTTGATCTATAAAATTTTTTGTAAAACAAGTTACCAATAATATCTGTTTTGGCATGTCATGATTGATTAATTTTATTTAATAGTTTCCCCTAAAATGGGGTGTTTATGTCTGGAAAAGGTATACTTTTAGGCTGATAATCATAGTAATACCATCAGAATATTTTCGGCAATGCACCAGAAATTTTTATGTTAGTAGTTTTATTAAATTAGTTATTAAATATACATAAAATGGAGTGGTATTATGGATGTAGGATTAGTTGGAGTAGGGCGCATGGGGGAAGTTTTGGCACGAAAGCTGGCCGGGCATGTGAATTTGTATCTATTGGACCGTGATCTTGGCCGAATCCAGCAATTAGCGGCTGAATTGAATGTGTCTGTTGCAAATAATCTTGCAGAAATTGCTCAGCTTGGCAGAGTCATTTTGGCGGTCCCGGATCGGGAAGTCATCAGCTGCATTAAAGATTTCAATGAAATGAAGCAGCCGCTTGTGGTCATCAATGTGGCAACAAATGTTGCCCAACGTGTATTAAATGAGATTGCTGCATCACATATTAAATGTATTGGTGTTAAACTGATTGCCCATGCTGGTGAGATGGCCTTAGGGCTGGAACCCGTTATTATTGTTAATGAACGGCCGCCGGAGTTGGTCAATGAGGCAGTTGCCTTATTTCAGCCGGTAGGAAAAGTCGTGGTAGGGCGGGCTGATGTGGTCAGCAGTGTTAATATTGCTGCTGCTGAAGCCGCGTTGGCTGCTGCCGTACAAATTGAAGAGAATTTGCATCTTCAAGGGATTACCGATCCTCTTATTATTAAAAGTGCAATCAGGCAAGTGGCGGCAGGCATTTTAAAAGCCTATGCCAATAATGACCTGGGGCCGTTTGCCCGTGATGTAGTTCAGGCCTTAAAGGCTAAACTCAATCGATAGTCTGCGAATACAGGAGTAAAACCCCCGGCGACGCCTGTTGCAAGATGTAAATGAGAGCAAATTGGATAATGCCAGATGCTTTTCTGATCTGTACCTATCAAAATTAATAATTCTGTGTATTTTAAAAGGATCAAATATGCATTATAATACAAAATATATTTTGCAGGGTTGTAGGTGAGCTCGTTTTAAGAGCATCTTGTGACAGCAAACATAAAGTGTATTTTAGGGGGTAATCAATTCATGCAACAAGGAACTTTCCGTGTCAAAGCCGGTTTAGCAGAAATGCTCAAAGGCGGCGTCATTATGGATGTAACTACACCGGAGCAAGCAAAAATAGCTGAACAAGCAGGCGCTTGTGCTGTTATGGCCTTAGAACGAGTACCGGCGGATATCCGCGCTGCCGGCGGGGTTGCCCGCATGGCAGATCCGTCTATTGTTGAGAGTATCATGGCTGCTGTTACCATTCCCGTAATGGCTAAAGCTAGAATTGGCCACTTTGTTGAGGCTCAAATCCTTGAATCCTTAGGTGCTGATTATATTGATGAGAGCGAAGTGCTTACTCCTGCGGATGATAAATATCATATTAATAAGAATCAATTTAAAGTGCCGTTTGTTTGCGGAGCAAAAAATCTAGGTGAAGCGTTACGCCGGATTGGTGAAGGCGCAGCGATGATTCGCACCAAAGGTGAGCCCGGAACCGGGAATGTCATCGAAGCTGTAAAACATATCCGGATGGTTATGAGTGAAATTCGATTGCTGCAAAATCTTCCTGAAGAAGAAGTTGCTGCTTTTGCAAAAAATATTGCGGCCCCAATTGAATTGGTACATGAGACTAAAAAGCTTGGCCGTTTACCCGTTGTAAACTTTGCTGCCGGTGGTATTGCAACTCCTGCAGATGCAGCGCTTATGATGCAATTGGGCTGCGACGGCATCTTTGTCGGCTCAGGGATCTTTAAATCCGGTGATCCTGCTAAACGGGCTAAAGCGATCGTTTCTGCAACCACTTATTACAATGATGCAAAAATACTGGCCGAAATCTCCAAAGATTTGGGTGAGCCAATGGTCGGTATTGAGATAGATACCATTCCGCAGCATGAGCGGATGCAGGAACGCGGCTGGTAATATTCAGCTGCTTAAAGAAAAGAGGGACACCGTAATGAAGATTGGGGTATTAGCTCTGCAGGGGGCATTCCGGGAGCATTGCTGGATGTTAGCAGAATGCGGAGCAGAAGCAGTCGAAGTTAGAAAAGCTGTTGAGCTTGATGATATACAAGGGCTGATTATCCCCGGAGGAGAAAGCACAACAATTGGCAAGCTCTTGATTGACTGGGGCTTAATGGCTAGAATTAAAGAACGTGCGGCTGAAGGTATGGCCATCTATGGTACTTGTGCCGGGATGATTCTGCTGGCTAAGCATATTGTTGGCAGTGAGCAGCCGCGGTTAGGTTTAATGGATACATCGGTGCGCCGCAATGCTTTTGGCCGGCAATGTGAAAGTTTTGAGGCTGACTTGTATGTTAAAGAGTTTGGTGAAGAGCCGGTGCGGGCAGTCTTCATCCGTGCTCCTTATATTGAAGAAGCCGGAGAGCAGGTTAAAGTTCTAGCTGCTGTGGAAGG
The DNA here is from genome assembly GCA_003990955.1 of Sporomusaceae bacterium FL31. Classification (GTDB taxonomy): domain Bacteria; phylum Bacillota; class Negativicutes; order DSM-1736; family Dendrosporobacteraceae; genus BIFV01. The sequence goes on along the minus strand of BIFV01000014.1, from coordinate 9,678 downwards.
AAAAATCGTCATTGCCCGCCAAGATAAGCTTTTGGCAATAGCTTTTCATCCTGAATTAACCAAAGATAAGCGAATCCATCAATATTTTATCGAAATGATTCGGGAATAAATTGTGAGCCGCTGGAAATTTTTTTGCTCCACGGCTCTTTTCTATGTCCTAATTTTATAGAAGTTATTGTCTCTGACATGAGGACATGTTAAACTAGTACAGAAGTATAAATATGGAGAAATATGTCGTTTATAGTCATAGCCGAGCTACATTTAGATGCTTGTAATATGAGGGCGTTTAGGGTGTAGCTTTTTTAATGCAACAAATGAGGGAAAGACAGAAAGGAGTCAACACGGAATGAAGCTCAGAACGAAATTTTTACTGATTTTTGTATTGGTTACAGCAGTGACCATGCTGGCAGTCTCAGTACTTGGCTATATTTATGCCAGGCAGCAGGTTGTCAAAAGTACGATCGCTACACTCAATTCGACAATAGAAGGAAGGGCCACTCATTTTAACGGCTGGTTATCGGGTAAAGCCAAGATGCTGGAAACCGTTAACCGTACCATTCAGCATCATCTTGGTGATCTGGATGCCACTTATTTATACTCTTTTAAGAGTGATGGTGATGTGACGGATATGTACATCGGCTTGCAGGATGGCAGGTTTATTGATGGGGCGGGTGCGGTTTTGCCACCTGACTTTGATCCTCGTAAGCGGGGCTGGTATAAAGATGCGGTAAATAAGGGCGGACTGTTGTTTACCGAACCGTATGTCGATGTTAATACAAAAAAATACGTGGTATCGGCGGCTGTTCCGGTTAAGAATGAAGCAGGGCAAATTCATGGGGTATTAGGTGAAGATATCTTATTGTCGACGATTACGGGCGAACTTAAGGATATGAACTTAAACGGCGAAGGGTACGCCTTTCTCATTGATGGCAAAGGCAATATTCTGGGACATCCTGATGAGAAATTGCTGGGAAGCAATATTTTAGAGAATGCTGATTTGAAAGATGTGATCAAGCAAGTATTGACCAATGATCAGGGAAATGTGACCTATACGGTTGATGGCATAGAAAAAATCTTAGTTTACCAAAAAATTGCCGCTACTGGCTGGGTCTTAGGAATTAATGTTCCGTCAGCCATTATCGGTAAACAGTTAAATAGCTTGTTGTTGCAGTTCTTACTTGTCTATATCGTTATTTTGTTACTAGTAGGAGCCTTTGCCTTATGGTTTGCCCAGAGACTGACCATACCGCTTGTAGGTCTAGCCAAAACAGCAGAACAATTGGCAGCTGGTGATTTGACTGCACAAATTGCTGTTACTGGTCAGGATGAAGTTGGACAATTGGCCAGCTCGTTTAACAAAATGAGCTATAACCTACGAGCGTTAATTGAGCATATTCGTCATTCCGCGCAAATGGTAGGGACAGTAGCACAAAGCATGCAGACATCGGCTGAGGCAGCCGGGCAAGTAACCGAGCAAATTGCTGTTACCATTACCGAATTAGCGCAGGGATCTACCAGCCAAACTCAATCAATCAATCACGGTGCCGGCATGGTTGAGGATATGAGCAAATCGATTAACACCATTGCTTCAGATATTAACAGTTCTGCGCTTACGGCTGCTGATGTTCAAGCCATCGTTGAAGCTGGCTACCAAGCTGTGGCCAACCAGACCGGTCTGATGGATAGAAACCGTCAAGCAGCAGAGAATGTCAGTACCGCCATTCATAACCTTGCTGAAAAATCTGACCAGATTGGTCAAATCGTTGACGCAATTGCCAGTATATCCGGACAAACCAATCTCTTGGCGCTTAATGCCGCCATTGAAGCTGCCCGGGCTGGTGAGCATGGCCGTGGATTTGCCGTGGTTGCTGAAGAGGTGCGTAAATTAGCTGAGCAGGCCGAAGCGTCTACTCGTGAAATTTCCAGCTTGATTACCGATATCCAAGCAAGTACAAGCCAGGCTGTAAAAGAAATGAATATCGCAGAGCAGTTAGTAGGGCAGCAGCAAGAGGCTGTGGCTCAGACGGGCCAATTCTTTACTAAAATCCAGCAGGCTGCTGGTGTAATCACCACTCAGATTCAGCACGTTGCCAGTGAGACCCAAGTGGTTAATCAGAATACTTCGCAAGTATCGGGTGTTATTGCTGACATTGTAGCAACTTCTGAACAAAGTGCGGCAGCTACCCAAGAAGTAGCGGCTGCGACCCAGGAGCAAACTGCCTCTGTGCAGTCCATCTCACAGCAGGCGAGAGAATTAGCACAAGAAGCAGATTTACTCAAAATTGAAATAGCAAAGTTTAAGATTTAATCATGAAACAGGCTTCCTCAGAATTGCTGCAGGAAGCCTGTTTTTTCTTGCAGGCAGTAGGACAAATATTGTATATTGTAATTATGAGGAATATTTATCTATTCATGGATTAATAAACCAAGAAAACCTTGCTAAAGCTCTGATAAGTTCTGCAGCTAGGCGTAGAAAAAAGTTTTTTAAATTTGATGAAAAGTGGGTGAATGGTTTTGCGTCGAGCCTTGATGATTATAGCTTTATGTACTTTTTTAGGCGCCTCTTTATTTCGTGGTGGAAGTGTTGAGGCAGCAAGTGTGGACATGCGAGACCTCACAACACAGCAGGATACGGTAGTCATAGTGGAGAAATCCGTAAATAAAATGACCGTTTTTTATCAAGGAAAAGCATTGAAAAGCTTCACCGTTGTATCTGGTGTGAATGACCAAGGTGATAAACAGCGTCAAGGTGATAATCGGACTCCAGAAGGACGGTTTTTCATTACTGAGAAGGAGCGATTAAATGATCATCCTTACTTAGGGCGGAAATGGCTGGGGTTGAGTTACCCTGATCCTGTACATGCTCAAAGAGGAATCGAGAATAATTTGATTAATATCAATCAGTATCGAGAGATCGTTCGAGCGAATGAGCAAAAAATTCAACCACCACAAAATACAGCCTTAGGCGGCTGGATTGGGATTCATGGCGGGCGTGAGGATTTGACAAAAGAGAGGATTAACTGGACAGAGGGCTGCCTTGCCTTGCAAGATGCTGATTTAGAGGAACTATATCGGTTGGTTGACTATGGTACGCCAGTGGTTATTTTGGCCTAGCAAATTCAACTCGTTGATTTGCCGTTACATAAAAGTTAGCTTCTGCCGATCATGGCAGAAGCTAACTTTTAGATATTTATCTTATTCGTAATACGTAATGGTTCGCCGGATTAATTCCAGTGGTCGGACTGGCTGCTGCGGGTTTTCATCTTTACAGGTCGTAATACTTTGTTCTATCCAGTTCCCGGCATGATCATATTGGTATTGATATTCTTCGCTGCACTCGCTAGAACCATCGGCAAGATATTTTAGATAAATTTTAGGTAACCCGTGGTCGTTATAGTGTGTTTCAGCATACTTAGTACCATTGCCACGATAATGAATTTGTTTGATTTTATTGCCCTCAGGACTGTACTCACATAAAAATTCACGGGTTTTGACACCTGAAGGTGTATAATTTGATTCAGCAATTCTTCTGCCAGTATCATCGTACTGAATGATTTTTAGTGGTGGTTTTCCTTCGGACCCCTCATAAACGCATTCCTGATTGATATTGCCTGTTTTATCATACTCATAGGTTTCTTTGGAGATCAAGGTATTATCACTGCCATAATGAAGGATTGCTGTCAGTTTGCCGTTTTTGCTATAGGAAAAATCGTCACGCCCGAGTAAGTTTTTATCGGAATCCAGGCGCAGCTGTTCAGTCAAGAGTCCTTTAGCATTATAATGATGGAGCTTTGTTATGAAAATGGAACCGTCAGGATTAAGGAACTTAATTTGGTCTAGGCTGCCAGCATCGTTATAGCTGTAGATCGTATCTGCCTGAAATGTGCCATTTGTCAGGTATGTTCCGGTGGATGTCAGTCGAGAGGCCGAATTATAGAGATTTATTTTTTCTCGATAGACTTCATGATTTTTGTACCAGATGATATGGGTTATGCTGCCTGCTGGGCTATATTCTGTTTTGCTGATAGCTTCAGTGGAAGTAACTTGGCCATCGGGAGCGAATAGCACCCGTTCTTCAAATACTGATTGTACCGGGCCTAATAGCTTTTCGGCATTGTTCTGATCAGCGGGTGCCGCCAGAACGGCAGTAATCGGAAGGATCAAGAGCAGTAAAAAGATAGTTACCCCGAGAAGACCGATCGTTCTTAACATTTCGTCACCTCTTCAGGAAGTTCTTAGCATTATTATTCGAGTCATTTTTATTGTTATCCTTCAATTTGAAAAGGAGTACTTATGCGTATTGTAATGTTATTGATGCTGTTCTTCTGGTCACTTCAGCAGTCTGTGTGGGCTAAACCAGAAATTCATGTGAATATACCTGAACTCATTTTACGTCTGTATGATGGGAATCGGATTGTCAAAGAATATCCCGTTGCCTTAGGAACTCCTTATGAGCAGACCCCTTTGGGCAATTATAAGATATTCTATAAAGAGAAGGATCCAAGCTGGATTCCTGGATCAGGCTTTATTGATAAAACTCCGGTACCACCAGGGAAAGATAACCCGCTTGGCAGTCGCTGGATGGAGTTTAAACCAGCTTATGGAGTTCATGGGACCAATAAAGATTGGGATATTGAATATCCGGTTTCAGGCGGCTGTATTCGGATGCATAATGCTGATGTCGAGGAACTGTATGAACTGGTTGATATTGGGACACCTGTCGTGATTACCTATCAGGTGCTGCTGTTAAAAGAATATGATAAAGCCGTCTATCTTACAGTCTTACCGGATATCTATCATCTTAATCAAGCCTCTAAAACAACGGTCATAGAGCTATTTAAGCCTTATGCCGTACGGTATCAATTATTGTCAGACTGGCAGTTTCCTACTGACCTCATGACTCGGTATGAAGTGAAGATTGCACTGCCTGCTGCCGGAACCCAGTCCGATAAGCAAGGCAAATAGCCACTACTGGACGTTGCTTTCGCTGCGTTTTCCTATGGCTAATTTAAGCTAAAGAACCGGAATCCCCGGCAGTGATCACTGCCGGGGATTTTTTTCTGTTCAGACTGAATGTATGACGGGCAGGTACTGCTCATACCAGCGTCCCGTTGCATCCGCATGAGGTTGCTTTGCGTCTATTTTCCAAAGAAAAAACTACTTAGCAAAATTACAAATACAATGAACGATATGCCAACATAGAGCCAATCTTGTTCTTTGATAAAAAGTAGTGTTGAAACGCCTACCCGCAGTACTGGGGTTAATATCAGCAGAATTAATCCTGTTAAAATAACGGCAAAAGGGCGTAAAGCGAGGGTTCCACTTAATATGTCGGGTAAATTAACTGGATAGGTGTTGTTTGGATAACCCCCTTGACCAGTTGAGATAAATAGCAGGAGTCCGAATAAAATAACCATAGCACTGGCCAGGACACCTACGCGCAGTGAACGGCTTACAAAGAGTTCAACATTGTTAAGTGGTTTCGTGGTGTTTTGGTTTGCACTGGCTTGCATTATAGTTTAACCCCCAATCCTTGTGCAATCATTTGTACTGCTACATAGAACAATACTGGAATAAACAGTTTTCGAATGGTTTTACTCTTTAATTTTTGCATGATTCGTGCTCCAAGCGTGGCACCAATGAGTACTCCGAGTGCAACAGGTGCTGCTATAGCTGGATTGATATCACCTCGGAATAAGTAAATACCTGCACTTGCGGCTCCGGTTACTCCCATCATAAAATTACTGGTTGCACTTGATACCTTTAAGGGCAGCTTCATAAAAATATCCATAGCCATCACTTTAAAGCTGCCGCTGCCAATTCCTAATAAGCCCGAGATTATACCAGCGCCATACATGACTCCGAAGCTGCCATATACATTGTCAACATTGTAGGCCACTTGCTGCTGCAATGCTTTGTCATAATATTCGCCCTGTAGCTTTAAGGTCTTAGCCGCAGGACTTAACGCCACTTCGCCAGGCAGTTCCTGCTTGGTTTTCTGGAGCATTGCCAGCGCAGAATATATCAAAAGCAATCCGAAAATAATGTATAATGAGTTAGGAGAAATAATTCCGCCAATCAATGCACCGGTCACTGCACCAACCGTTGTGGCAATCTCCAAGAACATCCCTACGCGAATGTTGGTAATATGGTCGCGGATATAGGCAACTGCTGCACCGCTGGAAGTGGCAATAACCGAAATTAAGCTGGCTCCGATGGCGTGCTGAATATCGACTCCAAATAATAATGTCAAAGCAGGCGTTACGATAATGCCGCCGCCAAGGCCTAAAATTGAACCAAGGCCACCAGCAAAAATTGAAATCAAAAGAATCTTCATTGCGATAATTGTCACCAGGATCACTCCACTCCATCAGAATATCTGTTTGCAAGACTAACAGACTTTCACCCTTATCAGGATACAATCGAAATTAGCTTGCGTCATAAGTATAGTTTAAAATATACATACGGTCAATAATTAATCTATTTTTTTTACAATGGATAAAAAGCAAATTCGGAAAGGAAGATGAATGATGCAATTTAAAAACTTAGATGAAATCGACACTCAAATTTTAAAATGCTTATCAGAGAACGGCCGGCTGAGCAATGCAGAACTCGGTCGATTGGTCAATCTAACTCGTGCTGCCGTCAGGGAACGGATTAATCAGCTGGTTGACCAAGGCATTATCGAACGTTTTACCATTGTTGTCAATCCTCTGAAAGCTGGCAAAGGAATCTCCATGTATTTTGATGTTGAGGTAGAGTGGTCGAAGATCGATTTAGTGGCACAAGAGCTGCTGCAGGCCGATGAAATAACCAATGTTTATCAAATGAGCGGCCGACCTCACTTGCATGTTCATGCCTTGCTTGATGATCAGGAGCATGCGGAGCGCTATGTCCGTACTCTTCAGACCATTGATGGCATCACGAATGTACATACCGAATTTTTAATTACCCGCTATAAAGAGCGAGGGGCTTTACTTATTTAGTCGACTGTCATCATTCATCATCCTGAATAACTGAAAACCAAGCAGTGAGGGGATATTGCCTTGCGATAAAGGCTGGTTATTACAAGATGAAAAATAGTGTTAAGGAGATGAAGCATTGATGAAATTGATTAATTTTCGCGATGGCGAGCATGTACGACTGGGGATTAGAACAGAGTCGGGTATTGTTGATGTAGCAGCGGCTGCTCAGGCGCACTCACTAAAAGTACCGGCAACGATCGAGCAGGTTATCGCTGCCAGCCCGGCAGAACGAGCCCAGCTGGAGCAACTTAGCAAGCTGGAATCTTCCCTTATTCCCGAGGAAAAGCTGGTTTATGCACCGTGTGTGACCAATCCTGAAAAGATCATTTGTATTGGCCTAAATTACGTCAGTCATCGAAAAGAATGTGCCATTGAGACTCCACCAGCACCGATTTTATTCAGCAAATTCAATAATGCACTGGCTGCTCATAACCAGGCCATCGCTTTGCCCAAAACCGCAGTAAAATTTGATTATGAGGCCGAATTGGTGATTGTTATTGGCAAAGAAGCGTCTCGTGTTACTCCTGAAACGGCATTAGAGTATGTATTCGGCTATACTATTGGCAATGACCTAAGTGCCCGTGATCTTCAGTTTCGTACAGGGCAATGGCTGTTAGGCAAATCTTGTGATAGTTTTGCGCCAATTGGCCCTGACCTGGTAACAGCCGATGAGATCGATCCGCATGATCTGGATATCAACTGTACGGTAAACGGTGTTGTCCGCCAGTCGGCCAATACACGGGATATGATTTTTGATTGTGCTACCCTGATCAGTTATATTTCCGATTACATGACTCTAAGGCCGGGAGATATTATCTTCTCGGGTACACCGGGCGGGGTTATCCTTGGATACCCGGAGAATGAGCAAAAGTGGCTGACTGCAGGCGATCTTGTTACAGTCTCAATTGAGAAGCTTGGTTCGCTCAGTAATACCATGGCATAACCAAATCGTTTGTTGACTAAGTGTAATGAATTCTTGTTTACAATTTTGTCGATTTATAGTAAAATTAACCACAAATCACAAACATCTGTGGCAAAGAAGCCTTCAGCCCTTTTCGGACTGAAGGCTTTTCTTGTTGCAGACATCATTGCCAGAAAGCAACCGGAAGCTCGTAACAGCAGTGATTGCCTGAGATGTTCTATAAAGGGGGAAGTACATATGAAATTTAAAATTAAGCTTACCTTGTTGTTTTCACTGTTGACGCTGGCGGCATTATTGGTAACGTCTATTTCTGGATATCTGTTTACGAAACAGCAGTTGACTGCCGGAATTCAAGGCGAAATGGCGGCAAGTGCCGCTTCGCATGTAAACAAATTGGATGGCTGGCTTATCAGTAAGGCTAAAATGCTGGAAGTGACGGCAGGAACGATTAAAAGTACGGCTGGCGACGGAGAAATTACGGTACCCATGCTGGCTGGCTATAAGGCAGTAGATAAGGAAATCTCAGATATGTATTTTGGGTCAAAAGAAGGCAAAATGGTGGATGGCAGTGGCTGGACGCCGCCGGCTGACTATGATCCTCGTACTCGCACCTGGTATAAATCGGCCAATGAGCAGCAAAAGCTTATTTTCTCTGATCCGTATCTGGATTTAGTAACCAAGCAAATGGCAGTATCAGTTGCCATGCCTATGAAGGATTCAGCAGGTCAGGTTCGTGGAATTATCAGTGAAGATATTTTATTACAAACATTAGTTGAAAATGTCAAAGCCATTAATTTAAACGGTGCTGGATATGCATGCTTACTTGACGCAAAAGGACAAATTTTAGCCCATCCGGATGCTAATTTGGTATCAAAAAATATCAGTGAACTCGATAGTGGGACAAATGCCTTTAAAGATATTCTTGGACAAGGGCAAGGCTTTAAAATAGATAGTCATAATGGCGAAGAATGGCTGATGGTTTTTCAAAAAGTCCCCTCATCTGACTGGATTTTGGCCATTAGTGTACCGGCTGAGATTGTGCTGAAGCCACTGGTACAGTTAAAATGGTTATTTGCGATAATTACGCTTGTTTGTGCTTTAATTGTGGTGATCATTACCTTTATCGTTGCAAAAAGCATAACCAAACCAATCGAAACGTTAGCCAAACAAGCTAATTTGGTAGCAGGCGGCAATTTAACAGTTGAGGTAGCCGCTGATGGCAAAGATGAGATTGCCGAGTTGGCTGTCGGGTTTAGTAAAATGGTACAAAATTTACGCAGTTTAATTTTTCAGGTACATACCAATGCTGAGCAGGTAGCGGCTGCATCACAGGAACTCTCAGCCAGCTCACACGAATCAGCACAAGCTTCCGGTCAAGTGGCTGGTTCGGTAAGTGATATTGCAAGTGGAGCACAGCTTCAGCAGCAAGCCGTTCAGGAGACAACAGATATCTCGACGCTGATGTCAGCAGCCATTCAACAGGCAGCTGCGGATGCCAGACAAGCTGTCGAGAAGTCGACTCAGGCTGCCGCAAAGGCCAAGGAAAGCGGCGGTTCAATCAATCAGGCTGTGGATCAAATGGTGCTCATAGAACGGACAGTTAATTCTTCGGCTCAGGTAGTAGCCAGCTTAGGTGAACGTTCAAAAGAAATAGGGCAGATTATTGATACGATTGCCGGTATTGCTGGGCAGACCAATCTGTTAGCGCTCAATGCAGCTATTGAGGCAGCC